>NZ_DDHH01000044.1:0-56762 GCF_002338015.1 Rhizobium sp. UBA1881 | reverse complement strand
TAGGTCCTGTTGACAAAGTACGGCAGCCATATCTTTGCAGCAGCCAGGGCAAGGAATGCGGAGAAGGATTTTCGGGTTTTGTCGTATCGGGTCGCAACGCGACGGAACTGCTTGAGGCGGTTGAACATCCGCTCGATACGGTTCCGGTCCTTGTAAGCCTGGAAGTCGCAGGCAGGGGGATTCTTTCGGTTGGCCTTTGGCGGAATGATCGGGCCTGATGCCGTGGATTAGGAGTTCTTCAACGCACGAAGTCACCGTCATAGCCTTTGTCGGCGAGAAACAGCCTCGGCTTGCCGACAGGTATCGCCAGCAGGTCCGGAACGGCGTTGTAGTCCGAAGCCTCTCCGCCCGTCAGGACGAAGCCAAGAGGGCGTCCTTGACCGTCTGCTCGGGCGTGGATTTTTGTCGTAAAGCCGCCGCGTGATCGACCAAAAGCCTCCTGATAAGTCCCCCTTTAGCGCCCGCAGCCTGCGAATGGCCGCGAACCGTGGTGCTATCGATCATGTGCTGCCAGTCATCCGTCAGCCCCAGTTCAACCAGGGTCTCAAGCATAGCGTCCCACACGCCCTGTTCGGCCCAACGGCGAAAGCGCACATAGACCGAATTCCACTTTCCGTTTCGTGGGATGGCCGAGACTTCCTGCCACGTTCGCTGGGCAAAAGCCCTTCGATGATCCGCCATTCCATATCCGTCAGGTCGCCACGAGCCAAAGCTGCCTCCTAAAAAGCAGTCTTGAATCACGCTTCCGCTGATTTGGGAATCCACTTTGTCAACATGGCCTAGTGTGGCTTGTAATTGCCTAACAATGTCGATCGCCGCCCCTTCAGAATTCCGAGCTTGTATCGCGATAGGTCAGATTCGAAAGGGGCCAACGGCAGGCCTAATGGGCAGATCGGTTGTGTTACCACTCCACGAGAGGAGTTTTCCGCTTCTAAGCCGCGAAATTCTTGGAGCTGCTGTCTTCAAGGATGAAGTTCTTCCGATCTTTTGACGGGCGCATTCTGCCCTTCAACGTCGATATCGCTCAATTCTGCTCGGAGCTGATGGCTGGCGACCGAACATCTGGAAGGGCGATTGGGAACGCTGATGGATACAATGCCGATACGGCAGCAGAAAACAATCTCGTCGTCGAGACGCGAGATTCAAGCCCATTTGAGGCAGCCTGAAGGTTATCAATCCTTGCTTTGCCTACGCCCTCATTGCGGGTTGCCGGTTCCAGTCTCGTCAGTAGATCGAGAGTTAAAACTGTGAAACGAAACGGCGGGAACGTTTTCCGCCCCGCCGCCACTTTGAACTATGTGACCCGTGTCAGAATTCTTCCCAGGTATCGTTTGCGGTAGCAGCTGCGGCGCCGCCACGACCACCAAAGGCTCGGACGATTTTACCCACCATACCGCGGGCGGGCGAGGACGAAAATGTCGAACTGTGCGACACAGTCATTGCGGATGCCGTGCTACGCAGCGCTGCAGCCTGATAGGTGTCGCCCATGGCGGTTTGGCCGAGCTGAAACTGGCTGATCAGTTCGCGCAGGCGGCTGGCTTCGGCGGCGAGTGTGGCGCCGGCGGCATTTGCCTCTTCGACCATGGCGGCGTTCTGCTGTGTCACTTGGTCCATCTGGTTGATCGCGGTGTTGACCTCGGAAAGGCCGACAGATTGTTCACGCGCCGATGTGGCGATGGAGTCCATGTGCTGGTTAATGGTGATGATATGGGATTCGATGGTGCGAAGTGCCTCACCTGTATCCTTAACAAGCTTAACCCCGGTGCCTACTTCGATTGAGGACTTGCCTATGAGATCTTTGATCTCCTTGGCAGCCTTGGCTGAACGTTGCGCCAATTCGCGGACTTCTTGCGCAACCACGGCGAAACCCTTACCGGCCTCGCCCGCGCGCGCCGCTTCGACACCGGCGTTCAACGCCAAAAGGTTGGTCTGGAAAGCGATGTCGTCGATGACGCCAATGATGTTCGAGATCTGGCCTGACGATTCCTCAATACGGCTCATCGCCGCCACGGCATTTGCAACGACAGCACCGGAATGGCGAGCGCTCTCGTTTGCCTGAATGGCCACACTGCGTGCCTCTTCGGCGCGCTTCGAGGAGTTTGTGACGTTGACAGTGATCTCATCCAGTGCTGCTGCAGTCTCCTCCAGTGAGGCGGCCTGCTGTTCTGTGCGCTTGGACAGATCGTCCGCACTGTTGCTGACCTCGCGCGAACCGCTATCGATCGAGCTAGTGGATTGGGAAACAGAGCCGAGCGTGCCGCGCAGTTGTTCGACGGCCGCGTTAAAGTCGGCGCGCAGGCTTTCGAAATCAGGTGCAAATGGGCGGCTTAGCTCGAACGTCAGATCTCCCGACGAAAGGTGCTTTAGGCCAGTGGCAAGACCGTTTGTCGCCTCGGCCATCGCTTCGGCGCGGACACGCTCTTCCTCGGCGTTCAGCCGCCGCTGTTCCTCCGTCATCTCGCGCTGCTCGGCAGCTTGGCGTTCCAGTTCCTGAGTTTTTAAGGCATTTTCCTTGAATACCTGCACGGCGCGCGCCATGGCGCCTGTTTCGTCGGCACGCTCCTCACCCTCGATCTTGGCAGAAAGGTCTCCCGCCGCAAGGCGCGACATCGTTCCTGCTAGGCCGCCAATAACGTTGCCAAGTGACTTTGCGAATAGGAAGAAGGCGACCATTGCGATCAGGGAAGTAAGTGCGGTGGCGCCGATCATCGTCAACAGCGCTTTGTGCGCCTCGGCAATAATCGCGGTAGCATCTGTCCCTATCTCAAACACTCCAATTTTGTCGCCCGAGAAAGAATTGAAGGGCACTGCCTTGATGAGCATGTTGCGTCCGTCGAGAACCGAAGCCTCAAACACCGGCTTTCCATCGAAAGCAGCTTGGATCGTCTCCGCAGGCAGAAGCGGCATGCCGTTTTCGGTTGAGGACTGGTTCACAAGCTTGCCATCGGAAAGCACGTTCACGGCGATCTCGGCGCCGAGCCGCTCTGCAAGAGGTGCGAAATAGGCGTTAGAGAGCTCAGTGCCGACATCGACGACGCCAACGACCTTGCCGTCCATGACTACTGGCGCGACTGCGTAGACACCAATTCCCGTGCGACCGGGCTCAATTCCGGCCGCTACCTTGCCCGTCGAGACGGCTGAAGCGACAGTCTTGCGGCGATTTAGGTAGTTGTCGCCAAATTTTTCCGGCGCGTGCGCTCGAGCAATCACGTTGCCTTGCGCATCGGCAATAGTGATGTTCTGCAACCCGCCGGTCTTAGCTACTGCCTCGATATTGGCAGAAAACTCTTTAAGGAGATGCTGGCGATCGTTGCTGAGGATGTATCCTGCAACATCGGGTTCACCGGCAAAAGCCAAAGCAAGCGCTGATGCGGAACGCTGAACAGCATCCATGTCGGTTTGGATGACGCTGAGGTCGCTTGCCGCTATGGTCCGGAGCGCTCTGTCATTCATTTCGGACTGGCGGTGCCAAGCCAACCCGCCAATCACCGCGCTCGCGAAAAGGACGGCAGCGAAACCATATCCCGTGATCCTGATCCAAAGTGGTTTTCTCACGGCGTCTGCAATCATCTGAATCCCCTTCGCGAAATGCGTCCCGTGCAGGGACAATCGGGGAAAAACCTCAATTTTTCATAAAATTATCTAACTTCCGGTGGCTGTTTGACAAGCCGACGTCAAGGAGCAGGGTCAGCGCGTGTTGCATGGGTATCACCGGACGAGGCAGCACGCCGGGTGGAAATCAGCTGGCATGCGTATCCACCGCCAGAGCATTGAAGAACTTCCGCGTGCGCACCATGCCGTATTCTTTGACGGCACGGGTGAGGGCGGTACGATTGCCTTGCCGGGCACGTTCCCTCACGCGGGCCAGTATCGGATCTCGGTCCTCGGCCAGATTGTCGAAATTGTTGACCAAGTCGACCAACAGGAATTCTTTGGTCATTGATCGTTTCGAAGCTCATAAGCTCTTAGCAATCGCTTAACAACTGCGGCGGCCTCCGTCTCCGCTTTGAGAATTCCTTCCGAGCTTCAAGTCACTCGCTGACATCGTAGGGTGCCTGGACGCGGCCGGGGGCGTTGATCCGCTTGCCGCGGTGGCTGCCTGATGTGCTTTCCACTGATCGACGAAACCGGCATGCCGTTGGCAATGGCGCGCGCGCGGCCGTTCAATGTCCGGATCCCGCAGTCGCGACTACTCATCACCCAAACTCGCGCGACCGAGAAAAACGAGTTGACGCTCAAAATAATTGTCGCTACTGTACCAAACAGTACAGAGTTTACCGAATAGTACAAATAAGAGTTTTGAAAAGGAAACCCAACATGTCACGTCCTCCGCTCCCCCCGTTCACATACGAAACTGCTGTCGAAAAGGTCCGGTTGGCCGAAGACGGCTGGAACAGCCGCGACGCTGCCAAGGTCGCGCTGGCCTACACCGCTGACACCCGCTGGCGAAACCGCGTCGAATTCGCCACCAACCGCGAGGAGGCCCAGGCTTTTCTGGAGCGCAAGTGGAACAAGGAGCACGAATATCGCCTCATCAAGGAACTCTGGGCATTCACCGGCAACCGCATTGCGGTGCGTTACGCCTACGAATATCGCGATGACAGTGGCCAGTGGTTCCGTGCTTATGGTAACGAGAACTGGGAATTCGCAGAGGACGGCCTGATGGCGCACCGCCACGCATGCATCAACGAAATGCCGATTGCTGAAAGTGATCGCCTGTACCATTGGCCGCTGGGCCGTCGTCCGGACGACCACCCCAGTCTCAGCGATCTGGGCCTCTGATCATGGCCCGCATGGTCGCTGAGAGATCCGACGCCATCGCCTCCCTGGCCGAAGTGTTTCGCGAGCATGGATACGAAGGTGCGAGCCTTGCCTTGATCGGCAAGGCCACGGGCCTAGGCAAGGGCAGCCTGTACCACTTCTTCCCGAACGGGAAGGAGGAGATGGTCCGGGCTGTGCTTGCCGAGATCGAGCAATGGTTTGAAGATTCCGTCTACGCTCCCCTGCGGGACGGAGACGATGCCGACGCCGCAATCGCGGCGATGCTCGAGGAAACTGCGAAATACTTCAGGTCGGGCAGGCGTGTCTGTCTTGTCGGTGCCTTGGCTGTCGCCAACACCCGAGACCTCTTCGCCCAAGCCATCCGGGGCTACTTCGTCGCCTGGGTAGACGCTCTGCAGGCAGCGCTTGTCCGGCAGGGCCGTGACGCCGAGCAGGCGCGCCTCCTCTCGGAAGACGCCGTTCTCGCCATCCAGGGCGCGATCGTGCTCTCCCGGGCATTCGACGATCCTGCCGTCTTCGAGCGTGCAATCGATCAGCTCCACGCTCGGTTGGCGTTCAATGGAAAGTCGCTCGACGACAGTGCCTCCGGTAACAGGTTGCTTTGATCCCTTGCTGCTTCCTAACCTGAAATACTGCATCCGCAGGCTCGCCGCCGGGGAGGGTACGGGGAGTTCTAGGGCAAGATCGGGATCCTACAGCGGCAAATCATAGCATTGACATTTAAATATACTTACCTGGCTTGAAAAGTTGGCGGACAGAGCCTGCCCTTCCCAAAGGAGAAGCGACGCTGACACCAGCAGCGTTCCGACGGTTAAGTACCAAAGGGTTTATAAATCGATCTGCATTGCTCTGCCTGCCTTATGTCATAGGCTACAGGGTGCTCTTTATAAGATCCTTTACGTCACCTCTCATATCGCGGACATGGTGGCGTAACGTTAAGCGTGCTTTTGAGTACGGGCATTAAGTCTCGGGGCATAGGCTCAGCGGGAACCGGAGATGCAGCCAGACCGCATGGGCGATTATCTGCGGCGGAAAAAGATGGTCCTTGTAGCTGACGTTCGGCGTGGTCATAGAGATCACCTAGTCTTCGACCGTTAAGCTACCAACAACGTGACAACGCCGGTGCGCGCCCTCATGGGCGGCGACAGAAGCCAAGCTCTGCATAATAACCCAGCCTTGCCTCACCGATATATAATTCCATATAGGAGAGTTCGGCGATACGGTTTTGTATATCAAAGTTGCGCAACTTCACAGTACTACGTATATATTATCCTGTATAATCGCCATCACACGATATAGGATAATGATCGTGGCATATAAAACCCAGCACTTAACGCAGCAGTTACGCGCTGCGAGAGAAGCACAAAGGCTAAGCCAGCGTGAGCTGAGCGCACGCTCGGGGCTGACCCAGAGCCATATTTCCCAGATTGAACGTGGGACAATGGAGCCAGGTCTTGGCAGCCTTGTAGATGTGGCGCGCGCACTTGACCTCGAAATCGTGCTGGCACCGAAAAAACTGATGCCAGCGATCCGCAACATCCTTGATAGCAACTCGGCGTCGATTGATGTCCTGACGTCCGGCCAGCGTAAGTTGGTGGCGCGTCTCGAACGCTGGACTTCGGAATTTAGTCAGGAGATCGGGACGAATTCATACACATTCGCCCTTAAGGACAGCTTGGTTCTGCTGCGGCATTTACCTCTGACACTAGATGAACTGGACATTCTCAAACGGACCGCAGAGCGGCTCGAACACTACCAGGCCGGAAAAATGCCGCGACAGGAAATGAGAGAGATCGCTCAGGAGATAAGACGGCTACGCAACGCCGCAGCGCATCGCGATCGTGATGGCGCTGTCCCGCGCTCGGCCTATGCCCTGGATGAGGAGGACGATGATGCCTAAAGTAACTGTACTTGATGTCAAGCTGTACGGACAACCGGTCGCAACCCTGACGAACCTACAGGACGGCCGCACCATTTTTGCGTTTAACGACGACTATGTTGAAAACGAAAAGAGGCCGACGCTCGGGCTGTCCTTCAAGGACCCGTTTGGCGCCCTAATCACCAAATTCCGGCCATACAGCATCGTCGTCCCGCCATTCTTTTCGAACCTCTTGCCCGAAGGACGGCTGCGCAAATACCTCGCCGAACGTGCCGGTGTAAAACAAACCCGGGAGTTCTTCCTGCTGTGGATGCTTGGCCGAGACCTGCCTGGCGCTGTGACCGTCCACCCCTCGGAAGGGGATGTCCTACCGCCGCACGACGAGCAATCGATTATTGAAGCGCGATCGAATGCGTTGCGCTTTTCGTTGGCCGGGGTGCAGCTGAAATTCTCCGCCTTCGAGAACGCCACCAAGGGCGGCGGCCTGACTATTCCAGCCGAGGGGACAGGTGGATCATGGATCGTGAAACTGCCCTCCCAGCAGTATAGTGGCATGCCGGAGAACGAATTCTCCATGATGACCATCGCCGGAATGATGGGCATGGACATACCGGAGATCCAGCTGGTCGAGCTGGATGCGGTGAACGGCCTGCCACAGGAGGTGGGAGAACTGCACGGGCAGGCGCTAGCCATCAGGCGTTTCGACCGTACGCCGGAGGGGCCGGTGCATATCGAGGATTTCGCGCAGGTGTTCGGCGTGAAGCCCGATGACAAGTACAGTAAGGGCAATTACCGGATGATCGCCCGCGTCCTCGGCATAGAGACGAGCACGGCCGACGTGGCGGAGTTCATCCGCCGGTTAGTCTTCAGCACACTGATCGGCAATGGCGACATGCATCTGAAGAACTGGTCGCTGATCTACCCCGATCGCCGCACTCCTGCGCTCTCGCCGGCTTACGACCTTCTGTCGACCATCCCCTATATCGAGGGAGAGGATACGGCCGCACTTAACTTTTCACGCACGAAAAGAATGGCGGAGCTGTCGACGGACGAGCTTGCACATCTGGCGGCCAAGTCGGCCCTGTCCGAAAAGTTGGTCCTCGACACCGCTCGCGAAACTATCGGGCGCTTCACGGATGTGTGGGAAGCGGAGAAGAAGAACTTGCCGATGGCCGCGAGTGTTCGCGAGACTATCGATGCACATCTGCCTACGATCGAGTTATATCGGGAACTGACTGAAGCGACCTAGAAAAGGTCATTATCGGAAGAGAATGCCCCATCACGGAGGCTGAAATCATAGATCTATACAAGTCGCATCTTCCGAATATTTTACTACTTGAACAATGTTAATCTCGGCCTATGCCGCGAAAAGGTATTTAACTCAGCCACTTAAGAATTCGAGAAAAGGAGCGCGACTTCGATCCCTTTCAAGAACCAAGATATGTCTTAAGCGAGTCAACGCGCTTTGTCGGGTTTCGGCCGATACAGTTGATCATCGATGTTACTCGCCGAACACGGCGGCGCCGTAGTCGGTGGCCCTATGTAAGATATGAATGATGATTACCTTTCCGGTTTCGACACGGTAGAAGATCAGGTAGTTTCCATGAGCGCGGCGACGAATATGATGGTGCTCGTAGCGCGGAACGAGGGCGAAGCTGTTCGGGCGATCAATGAGACCCTCACATTTGCTCCGCAGCTCCCGAATAAATGACAGGGCGCGCAACGGATTGTGCTCAGCAACATAATCAGCGATCTGCTCAAGATCGCTTTCCGCCTCGCTGGAGAACTCCAGGATCATGCTGATTTTTCAGCTTTGTCAGCCATCGCACGATATTTAGCCTCGAGACGGTCGAAGACATCGCTTGCGGGCTTCGCTCGGCCGGCGTCCGCATCGGAAATGCCGCGCATGATGGAAGCATCCAGCGCGGTGAGGCGTGTCTCGCGATCCTGGACCAGTCTCACACCTTCACGCAGGACTTCGCTTTTTGATCCATAGCGGCCCGTGTCGACGAGTTGCTGGATATAGTTTTCAAGCTGTTTTCCTAGATCGGCACTGATCATGTGGTCCTCCACCTAATCCATTGAAGACAAGATAGGTCTTTTATCAACTATTATCAAGAACGATAAGTTTGGTCTCCCGCCAGCGCCGGCCAACCCCGCGTCAGCAATCTGCCTGAGTACAGGCGTCCGATCCGCTACAGGTCGGAATCCCGTACCCTGGAGCTCATGGGCCTGGACAAATCATCGCCTATCCCTATCTCTGGGCTTGGCAGAACGACCGCGGAGAGACAGAGGGACGCAAGTCGCGCCCGACCTGCGTATTCACGGCTCATCGCCATAACCTTCGCCGCGCGCCAGACGACCGATTTCCGCCTCAAACAGGTCTGTATGTTCTGCGGGCATTTCCGCCGCACGATGTACTTTGCGAGTATCGCCGCCCATGCGCAGACGCTCGTAATGATCGTAGCTCATTAGAACAAAGCGCGGTTTCCTATGCTTTGTCAGGACGACCGGCTCCCGGCTGGCAGCATCTGTGACGTCACCGACCTGTTTATTGAGGTCACCCGTCGTGAAATGGCGCATGAAACGAACTCCGATTGAAGTTTCCAGAATATCCAGATTTTCTGCATTTGCAAGAAAAGGTCGTTCGTCGCGGGTTTGCCATCGCGACGCAGGCGACCGCATGACGGTCGTAGCGGGGCTTCTTCGTCCGTCGAGCACGAATGTCAGCAACTGCGTGATCAGAAGCGAAATAAGCAATCGGGAGAGCAACCGGCGTGCATGCGCTTAGCTTGCTAGTTAGCGTGCGTCGAACATCGTCGCCCACTTGGCAGCCCACGGACCATCAAGGTATCTCCACAGACAAGCCCTGTGATGTTGATGCCGTGCATCTGGAAACCCGCCGAGAGCTCACGATAAAGCTTGTCCGCCTGCGCCGGTGCTACATGAAGAGCTCGTCGAAAGCTCTTGGAACCTCGGTCGAATGTCTTGAAGCAGGTATGTCATCGATCAGCAGCCGCACGCTTTCCATCCGCGATTTCGGGATCAGCACGGGGACGAGATCAAGCGTATCGCAAAGTTCGGCAAACAGCGTCAGACGGTCCCTGCCCAAGCGATTGTTGGCAAGGTCACGTTCCAGTTCCGATATCCGGGCACGATTTCGACCAAGTCGCTCGGCCACCGTCGGTTGGCTTAGGTCACGCTTTTTCCGGGCTGCAAGCAGTTGTTCACCGAGTGACTGAAAAACAGTTGTGATCATGCGGAATTCCGCTTTTATTGTGAGAGCAATGCGGAAAGCCGCGCATATTTCCTTTATACAGGCAAGCGGAATTCCACAGCATTTTTTAAAAGTGTGCGGAAATCCGCTGGAATCCGGATCTGCTACGCTGCAAGCTCCTAATCCGACACAGTTTAGCGGCCGCCCGAGGTGTTCCAACGACAGTCGATCAGAAACCGGCAATCACCACCCAGTTGTGATAGTTCGAATTAAGATGAGGCGTCAGGCGAGAGCGGAACGCCGCCCATTGTCTATATCCACTCTCTGGCCAGTCTGCGTCAGATGTCACAGAGTTTCAGATGCTTCGGCCAAAGCGCCGGAATGGGTTTTAGGATCGATTCCGCTCAAGAACTTCGTCCAGTAGTATCAAAACGAACTTAGGCGGGAACCGAAATATGTGGCTGATGGCCATTCCCTGACAACCAGGCAATTCTCTCAAACTGTCCTATACCGCAACTGAGATTCAAGCTGGGATGGTAAGCGGGCTCACCCGACGAGATCCTTGATCGTTGCAATAGTCATGAACATCCGCATCGGCATAGAGGGAAAAGGCTGAAACCCGTATCCGATGTAGAGGTCCTTGCGCTGCTGTGTTTTTCGGGGGTCTCCGCAATCGAGTACATCCAGGACGACGACGGCCGTGCCGATCTGCTCGGCAATCCGGGCAATCCGTTGGAGGCAATCGGCAAGGAGAATGCCGCCGTATCCACCGCCTCTAAATCGTTCGTCGCGACCGATCATGGAGATGTAGGCGGCAGGGATCGCGCCGTGCCCCGGACGATTGCGGGCGAATTTTTCCGGTAGTTCGTCGTAATTGATCGAATGAGCGTTGATCGCGTAGAAGCCGATGATCGACTTCTCGTCCTTCGCAGTCAGCACCCAAACACGAAGGTTATCTCCCTTCGTGAGCTTGTTGGCCGTCTTCTTGATAAAGTTATCGACTTGGCTAACGCCACACAAAAAAGCCGCCCGATCGTGTTTGGAAGGATCGAGCGGCTCGATGAGGAGTTTCGGCTTTATGTCTTCTGCCATTATTTGGAAACGACACTCTCTCGATGACGCTTGAAAGCGTCCTTCAGGCTGTTCGTCGGCGCAGGCGGATTATCGAGAGCCTCGAAAAATGCCGTGTGATCGACAGCCTTAAGACCGGTCGCTTCGTGGGCCGCGATCGTTTCGATTGCAGACTTGTAGGCTGCATTGATCGTAAAGGCGGAATCGTCCATGCCAGAAAGTGTTGCCGCCCGGTGAATGGCATCCTTGATACGAGGCTTCGTACGGAAATTCATCCGCGCATTGCTCGGCTCGTCGATATCGACAGTGATGTCTTTGAAAGCAAGCATAGTCGCCTCCTGCCTTAGAAATTAGACCGCTTTGTACGCCTCATCGACGTACATGTCAACTTTCATCGCATGCGTACGCCCTTACGACGTACATCTGACATGCTGGTCGGGGCCGAAATCTTGATTTCTAAGGACCGCCAGGTGGCTGCCGCGGTGGAAACCACGAGGTGCGACGAGAAGACCTTATAAAACTAAGGGACGTCCCCGGGGCATTTGAAACACCAAGCTTTCCTAACAGGTGGGTCAATGGTTCGATTCCTTTCAAGAATCACAATGCTCAGCCATTCCCGTCCGGAAAGAACCAGCAGGCGTCGGATTGTCTACAAGAGCAGATCGGGGAAACGAAGTTCGGCGGGCAGTAGCGTGTCTCGAAGCAGTCGGGAGCCAAGACGGGATAGCCACGCCGAATAGCCCGTTAGACGTCTCTGACACCTTGTGCGATCAAAGCCTTTGGGATCATTGTATGGACGCCTTTCTTGACGTTGACGACCTGCGTGATGCGTACATCGGCAGCCATGCTGCAAAGGCTATAGGCTTGCACGGATGTCAGATGGGTTCTTTCAACAATCATCTGGATCGCCAGGCGGAGCGCCTCCTGCATCGCCTCCTGCAGGTCCGCATCGAACGCCATGGTGATCAGGTGATTTGCTGTCTCAGCGTAGGGCATCGCAAGCTGTGCGCCACTGATAACATCAATCTTGAGTGTCCCGCTCAATCCCGTTTCGACAGCGGTCAAGCAGACTTCGCCATCTCCCTGTGACGCGTGGCCATCGCCGGCCGAGAACAAAGCACCTTCGACGGAGACGGGCAGGTAGAGGATCGAGCCGGCCGTCAGTTCGCGGTTATCCATATTGCCACCGAAATAGCCCGGAATGATCGAGGTCAGGCGGCCATGTTCTAGCTTCGGCGCGGTTGCCATGATCCCGAAAAACGGTCGCGCCGGCATCACCATGCCCCAAGGCGTGGTAATGGTGCCGGCCTTGCGATCGATGGTCAGATGCAGGGTTTCGTCTCGCGTGAAATCATGCAGCAGCGCGCCCTTGCCCGTTCTGATGATGTTGAAACCCCAATCATCCCGAAGCCTGACGTCCAGGATCTCGACACGCAAGGCGTCACCAGGCTTGGCGCCACGGACATGGATTGGGCCGGTCAGTATGTGAGGGCCGGGCAAAGGCGCGAGCGCCGCGTGGATCGCCTGTAATTCGGGCCGGATCGAATGGGCCGGGTTACGCGAGGTCTCGGAAGGCGACCCGCTGACGCTATGGATCGTCACGGTGTCGCCAGGATCGATCTCGATCACTGGCCGGCGGCGTGCATCGAGGTGGCCCCAATGCACGGTGTCCGGTGTGGGGAAGACGTCGTGATGGGGCATGCTAGATCAAGCCAGTTCGAAGCGGATGGGTTGAGCACCTTCCCAAAGCGTCAGGTTGCCGAGTGTCTTCAGGTTCCCGAGGCCCGACGTGAGGGTGATGAAGTGATTGCCGGCAAGCTGGCCCATTTTTGAGGAGAAGTCCACGCCGCCATAGGCAAGCAGGATCTCCGTTTCGCTAATGCCACCGGGATAGAGGATGATGTGGCCGGGGGCCGGATGGCTTGTGTGGTTCTCATACCCGACGCCGAAGTCCTCGTCGCCGAGCGGTACCCACACGCCTTCGCCGCTCCAGCGGACATGGACGATCTTGCTTTCGTAGGGCAGGCGCTTGAGGAAGGCAGCGCAGGTCTTCGGCGCATCCTCCGCCTCCAGGCGGGCGTCGAAGGTGAAGGGGCCGGCGGTGATCTTGAGCTTGGTCATTGCTGTTCCTGTTAATGCGAATAGAGGAGAGCGGGCGGGCTTATCAGCCGCCAGCGGAAAAATTGTCACCGCGTCTGGCCCAGCCGGTAACGCGCGCTTCGATCACCGAGAAGATCACGTAGAGCGCGACACCGAGCGCTGCCAGAATGAACAGGCCAGAAAAGACCAGCGGCACATCGAAGCTGGAGCTGGCGATCATCATCACATTGCCGATCCCACGGTTGGAAGCGACGGTTTCGGAGATGACGGTGCCGACGAAGGCGAGCGTGGCCGCGACCTTCAGCGATGCGAAGAAATACGGCATGGTGCGCGGCAGGCCGATATTCCAGAGGATCTCGAGTTTCGTCGCCTTCAATGTCCGCATGACGTCTTGCAGTTCCGGCTCGGTCGAGGCGAGACCGGCGGCGACATTGACGACAATTGGGAAGACGCACATCACCATGGCGGTCAGTACGGCGGGAACGGTACCTGAGCCGAACCAGAGCACGAGGATCGGCACGATCGCGACCTTCGGGATGGACGAAAAGCCGACGAGCAGTGGATAGGCGACATCATAGGCAAGCCGCGACGAGCCGATCAGCATGCCGAGCGCCAGTCCAAAAATGATGCCGAGGCCGAGACCAAGCAGCGTCGTGTAGACCGTCTGGACTGTATGCGGCCAAATGGCCGGGAACTGCGTCCAGAGCGTTACGATGACTTGGCTCGGGCGCGGCAAGACAAGATCCGAAACGTTGAAGGCGAGGCATATGATCTCCCAGAGCACGAAGAAGCCGACAATGCAGGTGGTGGACAGGATCTGGCGTTTAGCGGCGGCTGTCATGACTGCACCTCGTTGACGGCGCGTGCGGCGACGATGCGTTCACGCAGCCTTTGCGTCAGGGACACGAATTCGGGCTGGAAGGAGACGTCGATGGTCCGTGGACGGGCAAAGGGAACGGTGCTGTCCTCGATGATGCGGCCAGGTCGTGCCTGCATCACGCAGATGCGGGTGGCGAGATAGGCGGCTTCCTTCAGGTCGTGGGTGACGAGTACGACGGTTGGGCGTCGTTCGATCCAGAGCGTCTGCATGATCTCCCACAGTTCCTCGCGGGTGAACTGGTCGAGCGCGCCAAACGGTTCGTCCAAAAGCAGAAGCGTCGGATCATGGATCAGCGCGCGGCAGAGCGAGGCGCGCTGCTGCATGCCGCCGGAGAGCTGCCAGGGAAACTTATCGCCGAAACCTGAAAGCCCCACCTTGGCGAGCAGCGCTTCGGCGCGATCGCGGTATTCGCCCTTCTTTTTTCTGGCATAGCCGTGCTTGAACGGCGGAACGATCTTCAGCGGCATCATCACATTGTCGCGGATGTTGAGCCAGGGCAGCAGGGTTGGGTTCTGGAAGGCCATGCCGATTCTGACCTCGTTCGCGCCGATCTCCCGACCGGTGACGAAAATATTGCCCTGCGATGGCGAAAGCGTGCCGGCAACGAGTTTCAAAATCGTCGACTTGCCGCAGCCGGACGGGCCGACGAGGGCGACGAACTCACCGTTTTCAATACTGAGCGACGTCTCGGCCAGCGCCACCGTCTTGTTCTTCTCGCCACCGAAAGTGACGTTCACTCTTTCCAGATCGATCACGGGATTGCCGGGGACCACCCCGGTTGCGAGAAGTTGGTTCATGGCGATTAGCCCTTCCTGGGCGCTGTCACGGCGGCCATGGTCTGGTCGGCGTTGCGAACGTCCGGTGCCGGCATTTGCTGGATCGCATGAACAGAGCGGCCCCACCCCTTGGCGCTGTCCTGCAGCGTACGGTTCTTCATCGCGAAGCGGCCGCGCACGATGGTGTGGATCGGAAGCGCTGTAGCCTTCATCCCGTGCCAGGGTGAGATTTTCGCCGTCGACTGGATCTGCGCGTCGTCGATCGTCCACTCGTGGTTCGTATCGACGATCGCGAGATCGGCGTCCGAACCCACCATCAGCGCACCCTTCGTCGGGTAAAGGCCCCAGCACTTGGCGGGTTTTTCGGCGCTCCAGCGCACATAGTCGGACAGGCTTGCTCCGCGACGATCAAGCTCCGTCAGCATGAGCGGCATCTGTGTTTCGACGCCAGGGAAGCCGCAATCGACGGTCCAGATGTCGTCGCGGGTCTTTTCCTCGATCGAATGGGGGGCGTGGTCGGTGGCGATCATGTCGATCGTGCCGTCGGCAAGCGCCTGCCAGATCGGATCCTGGTTTTCGGTCTCGCGCACCGGCGGGTTGACGCGGATGACGCCACGCTTCGCCTCGTAATCATCGGCGGACAGAAGGAGATATTGCGGGCAGGTCTCGCCAGTAATATCGACACCGCGTACCTTGGCTTCTGCCAGCGGCCGAAGCTCGGCGGCAGACGAAATGTGGAGGATGTGGATGCGCGCGCCCGTCCATTCTGCAAGGATGGCGGCGCGGGCAACGGCTTCGGTCGCCACAACGGCCGGGCGGGCGGCGAGGTGAGCCAGCGGATCGGCGCGGCCCATGGCGCGCAATCGTGCTTCGCGGCGCTCCATGATCGAATTCGTCTCGGCGTGCAGCGAAATGCGCTTGCCGGTCGGCGCAACGATTTCGAAGAGCTCGAGCATGGCGCCCGTCGTCGGTGACGGGATACGGCCGAACGTGTTGCCCATGTAGCATTTGAAGCCAATGACGCCTCCCTCGATCAGTTCGCCTATATTCGGCAAGCTGTCTTCGCCGAGCACGGCATAGAGGCCATAGTCGACATGGGCTTTGGCGCCGGCGATTGCGTGCTTTTCGGCAAGCGATGCGGCATCGGAGATCGCCGGCAACGTGTTCGGCATGTCGAAGACGGTCGTGACGCCGCCGAAGGCCGCCGCCGCCGTGCCGCTCGCAAAATCCTCCTTCTGCGGATAGCCGGGATCACGGAAGTGTACATGGACGTCGATCGCGCCGGGCAGGATATGGAGCCCGGTCGCATCCAGCCTGTCCTTGGCCTCGGGCATCGCATCCTTCTCGCCGATCGCGAGGATCTTGCCATCCCTGATGGCGATGCTCGCCAGATACTGGGTGTCGGAGGTGACGATCGTGCCGCCGTAGACGACAAGGTCCGCAATGATGTCGGTGGTCATCTCATATCTCCTTAAAGGGCAGCCCAGCCGCCATCGACGGGCAGGTCGACGCCTGTGATCTGGCGCGAGACGTCGCTGGCGAGGAACAGGCAGGCATTGGCGACGTCGTCGTCGACGGTGATGCGCTTCAGCGCGTAGGCTTCCGCGTGGCGGTTTGCTGCCTCTTCTTCCGTGATGCCGAGCTTCAGAGCCATGGTCTTGCAGACCTTGTCGCGGAAACGGGGTCCATCGACCATGCCGGGGGCGACGCAGTTGACGTTGATGTTGTGTTGGCCGACCTCAAGCGCGAAGCTTTTGGTGATCCCACGCAGACCCCATTTGGAGGCGGAATAGGCAAGGCGGCCGGCACGTCCCTTCATGCCGAAGGTGCCCCCGACATTGACGACCTTGCCGTAGCTGTTCTCGATCATCGACGGCAGAACCGCGCGGATCGTGTGGAAACAGCCGTTCATGTTGAGCGTGACGATATCGTCGAATTCTTCCGGTGTGGTCTCGACGCCGGTCTTGCCCATCGGCCCGGAGCCGCCGGCGACATTGACGAGGACATCGATACGGCCGAAGGCTTCGACAGTCTTCAGGGCGGCCGCGTCACATTGTCCGGCGTCCGTGAGGTCGCATCCGATCACGACAACGGAACAGCCTTTGGACCGGGCTTCCTCGGCGACAGGCTCGATCGCTGCCGTATCACGGCCGACGAGAGCGAGCTTGGCGCCTTCATTGGCAAAGGCGAGCGTGATGGCCGCGCCCATCCCCTTGGCGGGGCCTGTGATGAACACGACTTTATCCTTCAGCATCAGGTCCATGATGTTGTTTCCGTTATTTCAGCTGTGATGGGAGGGGCGGCGCGCTGGCGCCGCCGTCACTGGGTGGCTCAGTTCATGACCGTGAGACGGTCGTCCTTGGCGGGGAGGAAGCTGCGATCGAAAACTTCGGTGAGCGCCGGTGTGCGCGGCAATTCCTTTGCCTTGACGATGATGTCGATAGACTTGCTGAGACGGGCGTCATCGACGTCACCGAAGCCGATCTTGGCGATTTCGTCGTGGTTCATCTCGTTGGCGATGGTTGCGTCGAAGCGTTCGCGCTCGATGACCGGCTTGATCAGCGGTTCGCGCTTCTGAACGGCAGCGATCGCTGCATCCGGATCCTTGATGGCGTCCTTGATGCTCTTGTTGATGGCGCGCAGGAAGCCCTTCACCGCGTCGGGATTGTCCTTGACCAGCTTCTTCGAGGCAATGATGGCGTTCGAATAGAGATCCATTCCGTAGTCGCCGTAGCGGATGAAGCGCAGCTCCTTGTCGGGATCGACGCCGATGAGCTTGGAGCTGAAGCGGATCGTGTTGACGTAGCCGAAGACGCCTTCGACCTGGCCCTTCATCAGCATCTGCTCGCGAAGGTTCGGCTGCATGTTGGTGATGTTCACCTTGGTGCAGTCGATCTCGGTGATGGAGCACAGGGCCGGGAAGAGCTTGAGCGCGCCATCATTGGCCGCGCCACCCAGCGTGTGGCCGGGAAAAT
This sequence comes from Rhizobium sp. UBA1881, assembly GCF_002338015.1. NCBI lineage: Bacteria > Pseudomonadati > Pseudomonadota > Alphaproteobacteria > Hyphomicrobiales > Rhizobiaceae > Rhizobium > Rhizobium sp. UBA1881. The sequence goes on along the minus strand of NZ_DDHH01000044.1, from coordinate 39,082 downwards.
CCGCCGGCGACTTGATCGGGCTGTCCGCCTTGACGGCGACAGTGAAGGGCGGCTGGCTGTACATCATGAAGACGCCAACGGGCGCGTCTTCCGGCTTCTTGGCTGCCAGTTCGATCAAGGCGTTGATGTCGCCGAACGCCATATCGTAGGCGCCGTTGGCAACCAGCGGAACGCCTGCACCGGAGCCGTTGCCCTGGTCAAACGTCACGTCGAGGCCTTCCTCCTTGAAGTAGCCCTTGTCCTCGGCGAGGAAAAGCAGACCTTGTGGCCCCTCATACTTCCAGTTCAGGACCATGTTGATGCTGGTTTCGGCATGGGCCGCGGTGCCGGCGAATGCGGAAAATGCGATGGCGGCGACAAGCGCCAGCATACGGGCGCGCGTCTTCATCTGGTGATTAGCCATTGTTGTTCCCCTTGTCTGGTCGTTGGAGGCCGCCTTTGTCGCGGCTTGTTCTTTGATGTTGCAATGCGAGAGTACACGGTCCAGTGTGTATCTCAACCGCAATTTTTGTGCGTGAACGGTGCTAAAAAGGCCTCACTCGGAGCAAGCGATGCGTCACCTGAAATTGCTGCAACAAGTCTCTGAAATCGCCAAAGCGGGCTCGATCCGCCAGGCGGCGGAGCGGATGAATATCACGGCATCGGCAATGAACCGCAAGATCCAGGATCTGGAGTTGGAGATAGGAACGCCGATATTCGAACGGCGTGCGCGTGGCGTGAAATTGACCACGGCGGGCGAATTGTTTGTCCGCTATGCCAGAAGTCAGATCGCCGATGCGGAGCGGCTGAGTTCACAAGTCGAAGACCTGCGGGGCCTGAGGCGCGGACCGGTGAAGATCGCCTGCAGCCAGGCGCTTGCTCTCGATTTTCTGCCGTTCCAGATCGGAGAGTTCCGCAAGGACAACCCTCGGCTCGTTTTCGATCTCAAGGTGATGGACCATAACGCGGCGATCAACGCGCTCGTCGAATACGATGTCGATCTCGCCCTGGTCTACCGAGCTTACATGCGGCCGGGCATACGCATTTTGACGTCGCTGCCGCAGCGATTGGTCGCGATCATGCGGGAAGATCACCCGCTGGCGTCCAAGCAGGTGGTTCGGCTTTCCGACTGTGTCGGACAGCCGCTCGCATTGCCGGATCAGAGCCTCGGGGGGAGACAGGTTCTCGACGAGGTCATCGCCCGTCGCGACTTCCGGTTCGACATCATGGCGGAATCGAATTCGTTCGAGATGCTGAGAGGGCTGGTTCTTCGCGGAAACATGATCTCGTTCCAGATCGAGGCCGGGGCGCCTCGACAGGATTTCGGCATGGGGCTTGTCGGTCGGCCGATCGACGAGCGCGACATACCACACTCCGACCTCGTGCTATGCCAACTCAGGGGACGCGTCCTACCGATCGCCGCTTCCAGCTTCGCGGACCGGCTGGTCAAGGCGATGACGTAGGTCGAGCCGTTGCCGCATTCCTAATTCCGTCGCGGACGCTGCGCCCTAGCAGCAACCGCGATAATGCTCGCCGATCAGAGGTTCGAGAGCCGCGAACGCCTCCTGGATATGCTGCGTCGAACCAATCGCTGCGCGATATTGCTGGCGAAGCGCCGTTTCAACGGATTCGAGATCGATCCCAAGTACCTTGCCGTCGCGCACGATCGTGCTTCCGCCACGGATGACCTCTACGACATCCCTTTGTGTTGCTCGCGCGAAGAGATAGTGGCGGGGATCGACCTCCATCACGCGGTCCCGGTCCAGCCGGTCGAGATCGAGCAGCAAGAGGTCGGCGGGCATGCCGACCTCTATGCGTCCGCCGGCAGGAAGACCGACCATCTCGCGTCCGGTTGCACAGGCCGCAGTCAGCGCATCAGCGGGCGTGATTTCCTCGTCGAAAGCCACGCCAGCATTGAGCATGCGAAACAGGCGCAGTTCCCGCAGCGCGTCATCGTCCTCGTCGAACGCGCATCCATCAAGGCCGATGCCGTAGCGAAGCCCCGACGCTTTCATCCGTCCCGCGCGCGCGATGCCGGATTTCAGGTGTAAATTCGAGGAGGGGTTGACGGCGATCTTCACGCCATGGCTGGCCAGGACGAACAGTTCTTCCGGCCTTGCCCAAACACAATGCGCGACCGTCAGGCGAGGGGACAGCAGGCCGATCTCACGCAGACGTTCGATGATGCCACCAGGATAAGTGCGGTCGGCCCACCCGCGCTGTTCACGCGTTTCCAGAAGGTGGATGTGGACGCGACGACCGCTCTCTGCCGATGCGCGGGCGATCGCTTCCAACAGGCCATCGGAGCACCATTGCACGCCGGTAGGTCCGAACTGGACATCCACATGCAGCTCATTTTCCAGTTCCAAGGCAACGTCGGAAACGCGCTTGGTCTGTTCCTGGGGCGACATCGTCTCCGCTCGCCAGATATCGTCGATCTTGTATCGATCGGCGAGCTTTGCGGCGATGTCGGTATGGTCACCGTAGACGATCGGGTTCCGGTCCCGCATGGCGATCGCAAAGCCGATCGACACGCCGACATCCGACGCGGCGCGGGCATAGTCGTGCGCTTCTTTCGTCAACGGCTCATGGCCCATGGGACGGATCAGGTGCACCATGACGGCAACACAGCCGCCGCGCGCGGATCGCCCGAATGACGCGGCCGCTGCGAGGTAGGGATCAACGGCCGGCATGACGGCAAGCGAAGGCAGCCAGGTCTCCAGCGGCTTCATGCCGGCGCCGAACGACGTTGGCGACAGTGGTCTTGCGTGATTGTGCCCATCGACCAATGCGGGCATGGCCAGGATACGCGGCGTCGCTGCGTCGTCGGTTGCTGATCGGATGGCGATGATACGGCCCGATTCCACCCGGATTTCGACTGGTCCAACCGGCTCATAGCTCTCTCCGATGAGGGCCTTGGCCACAGTGATTTGACGGTCACTCATAAGCATTCTCATTCATGATGGGCGAACTCCGATGAAATCCGGAGCTCGCCTATTTGAGATCAGTTGATGGTTCTCTCAGCAAGAGGCGGCAGATATTCGGCTGTGAATACCTTGTCTGGCGTCACGTCGCCCTTAAGCTCGTAGGCAGCCGTGATGCTGGAGATCGATCTCGCCAGGCGCGAGACATCCACATCACCGACGCCAACCTTGCCGGTTTCTTCCGATACGATCAGGTTCTTTATCGCGAACTCGATCCGGCGCTTTTCCAGCTGTTCGTTTATCAGCGGCTCGACTGCTTTGACTGTCGCGGCGCCGAGCGCGGGGTCATGCATGATCTCGATCATGGCCCTGTTCACGGCCTTCACCAGTCCCCGAACGGCTTCCGGATGTTCGTTAATCAATTTGCGGGAGACCATCAGGCCGTTGGAATAGATGTCCACGCCGTGATCACCATAATTGTACCAAGTGAAATCCTTGTCGGGGTCCAGACCAAGACCGATCAGGTTCAGATAGCTCGTGACGTTGAAGACCAGGCTTGCATCCACGTTTCCACGGATCAGCATCTGCTCCTGGATGTTCGGTGCGACATTGACCATTTCCACGCTGTTTGGATCGATGCCGACATTCGAGGTCAACGCGGGGAAGAGGCGGCCCGCAGCCGAGCCGGCCGGACTTCCGACCTTGAGGCCAGCCAGTTTTTTCAGGTCGGTGACCGGGCCATCCTTCTTGACCAGAACTGAAAACGGCGGCTGATTGTAGATCTGATAGACCATGACAGGCGATACGTCGGGCTTCGTCAAGGCATTCTGGATGATAGCGTTGATGTCGCCGAAGCCGGCATCGTAGGCGCCAGACATAATGCGTGTGACCGTCACTGCCGAGCCTTCTCCCTGATCGATCTGGACATCAAGTCCCTCGTCAGCGAAGTAGCCTTTTTCCTTGGCAAGATAAAACCAGGCGTGGATACCCTGGATCTTCCAGTCGAGCGTCAATTTGATCGGAAGATCGGCCGCATGAACATGCGACGCGAACATCAGCGCGGGTATTATCAGTGACCGCATGAATTTTTTCATTTGTGTTCCCATTCTGAAGGCCGTGTCATGCGACATGACGCGGCATTGCGCGGTGGCGCGTACAATCCGGGCAACAACCGTTGCCGCCGCAGGCGCCGATGGCATCTGTGGTTCGCGAACCGTCAGGTTGTCAGAGTGTCTGCCGTTGCAGCGAGGCTGGATTGTGCACCTGGATGTCGAAAGACATCGTCACGTTAGAATCGGTCGTCGATGCCGGCTACTGCTCTTTTCGCGTGCGAGCGATGACAAAATGGCTTCACTGGTGGCGTGGTGGATAGCGCAGCCGGGGGCGCCGCAGCTACCGGCGCCCAGATAGTCACGCGTGAACGAGATCAGGCTTTCGAAATGCGTGGCGACTGTGGCACGGGTGACGTCGAGATCGCCACGTTCGATGGCCTCGATGATGACGAGGTGCTCGGTCGAGTCCGGCTTCAGTCGGTCTGTCAGCCTGTCGATCTCGAAGAGGCGGGTGGTGGCGCGCCAGTTCACGCAGCACCTCGGCCATCACGGCATTGCCGCAGTAGTCGATGATCATGTTGTGCAGATTGTCGTCGGAGAACCGGCGCGCGTCCGTATGATAGGCCGTCGCATCGACGAGGTCGTGGATTTCGCGTCTGACCTCGATCAACCGGCGGCGCGGAATGTTGCGGACGGCGAGGGCGGCGGCTTCCGGCTCGATCAGCAAGCGCAGCCGCAGGCTCTGCGGATATTCTCCGATGTCCACGCGGCGCACGACTTAGTTGTGGCCGTCGCCCTTTCGGATGAGTCCTTCACCCTCAAGCCGTTGCAGGGCCTCGCGCAGCGGCGTCCTCGATATTCCAAGGGTATCGGCGAGCTTTGCCTCGACGATAACATGGCCGCCTTCAGCCTGCGGTGGCGGATCATGTGGGATTCCAGGAAATTTCAGAGCGATAACGACTGCAACTTCAATCAAGAGCTCAAAAGCGATATAAATATATTCAGCCTTGTAGCCCGACGCGCGCTTATAGACGGTATCGCCAGCTCCGGAGTTATACTGTTTTACAAAAACAGTATAACCAACGAGGAACTGGGGAACAAGATAAGATGTCTGAGGACAAACCGGCCGCTGCGACTTACTCGTAACGTTTCTGCTGCTCCCCACGCAATAAGGCCAGCTATCTGGAAACTACAATATGATCATCGCTGGTCTGCGCAACCCACAGAGAGGGTGAAATGCAGGTTTTTCCGCGGCGGCTTTGACCGCGGCGTTTGCTTGGTCTGCAAACTCACCGAGTGCAGCCTTCGGTCCTTGATAGTCGATCCCCTGGATCACGCTGACCGTCGTGTTCTCGACCTCAATGCACGGTGCGATGAAAGCGCTGCGGCCTTCATCACTGCCTCGAACGACGACGAGCTTGGCCGCAATCGTTTGTTTGGTCGTTGCCGCCGCTTTGTTGGGGGCGATCAAGCCGCCCATTGTAGGCGGTCGGCTCTAAAGTGTGCGGCAGCCAGATTGGTAATAGCTATGCAGACATGATTGCGAACGAACACCGACAAAAGATCGGCCAAAAGATCGGCCAAATCGGATTGCAATTTCAAGAATCGATAATTATTTTAGAGTGATAGAAAAAATGGATATCGGCCAATATGACGGTAGAAGAAGCATCCTCCCGGATCGAACCCGCCCGGATTGAGCACCCAAGCGGTAAACTTCTCGACCTTTCAATTGATATTGTCGCCAGGGCTGAACGCCTCGGAGCCGCTCTCCATCCTGAGACGGCAGCGCAGTTGGCCCGTACCGTCAGGATCATGAATACCTATTACAGCAACCTGATCGAAGGACACAACACGCGTCCACGGGAAATTGAACAGGCACTCCATGGCATTCTTCCGGAAGACGATCGACGCGACTTGAAAATCGAAGCTGTCGCTCATTATCGTGTTCAGCAGGCGCTCGATGAGCAGGCCGCGGCTGGTACTTTGCCTGATCCTGCGTCTGAGGCGTTTATCCAAAATCTGCATCGCTCCTTTTATGAGGGTGCCACAGAGAAAATGCTGACGATATCCAGCAACAGCCACAGTTTCATCATGGCGCCCGGTGAGTGGCGTCAAGGGAAAGAGCAAGACGTTGTGATCGGGAGACACTTGCCACCTGCCAGCGACCGCGTGCCGGATTTCATGGCGTATTTTCATCAGCGCTTCGCTTTCACGCCCCGCCCCGGAGGGGAAATGATTGCAGTCGGAAAGAGCCGAAGCGCCCGTCTCTTTGCAATGGCAACCGCGCATCACAGGTTCAACTATATCCACCCATTTCCCGATGGGAACGGCAGGGTCAGTCGTTTGATGAGCCACGCCATGGCACAGTCGGCCGGCGTGGGTGCCCATGGTCTCTGGTCAGTTTCCCGCGGCCTGGCGAGAGGGCTGACTGGCGGACCAGAAGGGCGTGCCGAGTACAAGCAGCACATGGCTTGGGCAGACGAACCACGGCAAGGCGACCGTGATGGACGAGGAAACCTCTCACTGGAGGGGCTTGAGATCTTCACGGAATGGTTTTTAGGTGTTTGCGTCGACCAACTCGACTACATGGAGAGCTTGTTTGATTTGAAGACCTTGGGCACACGCCTCAAGCGCTATGTCGATCGGCAGGAAGCGCTACCATCCGAATGTGCACCATTGCTTCAAGAGGCACTCATTCGCGGTGAGTTCGATAGGGGTGAGGCCACGCGGATTAGCGGATTGCCTGAGCGATCCGCACGTCGTGCCCTGAAGGCACTTGTTGACGACGGCATGCTCGCGTCGAAGACCGAAAAAGGTCCCGTTTCGCTGCGCTTCCCGGTCAAGGCGCTCGACACCCTGTTCCCACGGCTTTATCCTGATGGCGCATGACAGGGACGGGAGCATCATTTTCTGGCGCCACGTAACGGTCGGTATCGGCGAATGCTCGCGATGGCGAATGTGATCCGCTTAATCGCTAGTGGAGGTTCTATTTGGTAAAGTTGTTATAAATTCTGCCTAGTGACGAAATCGCCGTTCACATCGCCGATGGTTTCTATGTCCGACCCGGACAAATTGGTAACAATCCGTACCTAAGACATAGGTGACAACCTCGTGCCGAACGGGTTGTCGATTGTTTGCAATGTCCTCTGTTCGAGATCGATATATCCGAGATCATAGCGCAGGAAGCTGACAAGCCAAATGCCATCGTCGACTTCCTTGAGGCCGAGTTTCTGGCCGGCCATGACAGTGGAGATGTTGATCTTCTTGCGATGGATGCAGAGACGCCCGCAATTGGTGACGACGGCATCGCGGTCATGGGAGGGGTAGCTGATCTCGGGCAGTCCATGGGCGATCAATATGAAGGCGACCTCCGCCGGCGAACTCCTGCCGCACCGGTTTTGCAGACCGGACGGCCTTTGTAGCGTCATCGAGCCAATCAAGCTCGAGGTCCGTCGCCGCTGTCTGTCCGCTTCTCATGGGCGACACGCCAACAGCCGCTCGAGAACCGGCTGAGCCGACGAGACCATCGAGCGGAGCTGATTCAAGACGTCGATGTCTGGCTCTCCGGTCCACTCGTCCATGAAAATCTTCTTAAATTCCACTGCGACCGCGCATCCCGTCTGAGGAAAGAATTCGTGGATGAACCGGGTTTGCTCACCCTTCCCTTGGAACGCTACGTTCTCGCGAACATCAACTGCCCGGCCGGCGATTTCGTAGCTGGAAAAATGCTCCATCAACCCATCAATGACGTCGGACCACCGTTCCCGATCCATGGATGATGTGCCGATGTTAATATCCGGCGCTTGTACCGGGTCGGTAGGGGGCGCATCGGGGCCGCGGCGGCGGTGATTATAGCTATGTACGTCCAGCACGACAAACTGGCGGTGTCTGCGCTCAATACTCTTCAGAAAGGCTCGCAGCGCTTTATAGTAATCGTCGTGAATCGCAAGCGACGCCTCCACGCATTCAGGCGGGACAGGGGTCGACCAGACTTTTAGGCCCCAAGCCTGCTCTGGCCGGACATAAACTGCGGCGTCACGGGGCCGGTTCAAATCAATCTCGAACCGTGATCGGTGGAATACGATCTGATTTAATATCAGACCCTTGGGCGAGTTTTCCTTCGGGCGGAAAGCGAGTGCCCGTGGCGTTGCCGCTTTGTCGGGGTTCTGCTCTAACTGAAACTCGTGCTAAATGCGAGGTGACAACGGTCGATCGATCGCGTGCGCACCGAAGGGACAGGGAATGGGTTGGAAAACACCAAAATTCGAATATGTGAATGGTTACAAGGTCGTCGAAACCGATGGGCCGACGTTCAAGGTTTATGATGGATCCGACCAGGTGGGTGAGGATTTCCCATACCCTGGCGAGGCTGCTGCTTATGCCAGATCTCTTCCCGCGCGTGATGTGCCGACAGCAAGGAATCCAGTTTCAGGGAGTTGACTCTCTCGGCATAGCTCTGCGGTATGTTGACATTCGTTTCCAAGCGTCGAAACAGCATCAATCATGGAGACGCTGCATGCCAAGCCGATCTGGATTGGACACGAGCGAAAGAACCCGAGACCAATGATGGGCTAGGGCGTACTAGACTTCGTCATCGATCAGGCCCCCTACGCCAAGGGAGATGGGCGCACTTGCAACGCCTCACGGCCAGTGCGCATTGGAACGCCGTTACCGGCACATCAGCCTCATTGCGGCATCTTGCAGAGGTGCTTGCTGATGGATTCAACGTGATACACCTCCGAAACGTCATTTATTATGTCCTGCCGCTTGACTTGCAGTTGATGTCTGTATTTTAATCAAGCCTGCGAATTAGGCAGGTTCTGATCCGCGTCTCACATGACTTCGATGTCGCTGGGCAGTTTCGCCCCATGACGCCCCGCTAACAAGCGGGGGCTACGTCATGGGGTTTTTGTATTGGGCTATCATGAACGACGCGCTGAAGATCGGCATTCTCTATTCAACCACCGGCCCTTATGGCGCGATGGGCGTGGACGCCCGTGATGGTGCGATGCTCGCTGTCGAGCATAATGCCAAAAGAACCGGACGCATTATCGAGCCCGTGCTGCACGATCCGGAGGCCAACCTGCAGGGTTATCTCGACGGCGCCCAGAAGATGCTGCGCGCCGATTGCCGTCATATCGTCGGCACGATCACGTCCGCCGCCCGCAAGGAAGTCATTCCGCTGGTCGAAAAGCATGACGGCCTCTTGTGGTACATGTGTCCCTATGAGGGGTTCGAGGCCAATGAGAGCGTGATCTATCTCGGCGGCTGCCCGAACCAGCACCTGATCCCTGCCTTCGAATATCTCATCCCCCGATTTGGCGCGCGGCCCTATCTTACAGGCGCCAATTATGTCTGGGGCTGGGAGATGAACCGTCTGGCACGTGAGCTGATCGCCAATGCCGGGGGCGAGATATTGGGCGAGCGTTATCTGCCGCTGGAGGAAACGGCGGTGGAGCGGATCATCGCCGAGATTAGAGAGCGGCGGCCGAGCTTCATCCTCAACAACCTGATCGGGCCGTCCAGCTATGCTTTCCTCGAAGCGATGAAGGCGCTGGGCAATAGCGACCCGTTTTTCCGGCCGGAAAGCTGCCCGGTCGTCAGCTGCGACCTAATGGAATGCGAGCTTGAGCTGATCGCCAAGCGGGCGGCAGCCGGCCAGCTCTGCGCGGCCTCCTATTTCGACACGCTGGACACGCCGGAAAACCGCGATTTCAAATCCCGCAGCGCATTGCGCTACGGACATGAGCGGCGCATTTCGAGCGTCTTTGCCAGCGCCTATGCCGCCGTTGATCTCTGCATCGGCGCGATAGTCGCGGCCGGAACGGACGAGCCTGGGGCGGTGCGCCACGAAGTGCATGGCCGCAAGTGGCCATCGCTGCTGGGAACGCTCGAGATCGACGCCCGGACCAACCACGCCGCCCTGCCGTTTCATCTCGGCCGCATCAACGACGACAACGGCTTCGATGTCATTGCTTCGCGCCCGGCGCTCGCCGCCGATCCCTATCTCACCGCGCGTGGCACCGCCATGCCCGCCAAGCTGAGGGTCGTGTCATGAGCAGGACACCGAATTTCACCGGTTGGCGGGCTGTGATCCTGCATCGCGAGGACAGTAATACGGAAAGGCTGGAGCGCCAGATCGGGCTGCTCGGTATCCTCTCGACCCGCCGCTGGGAGCCGATGACGAGCTGGGCCGACACCGATCTCGTGCTCGTCGATGCCGATCAGGGCTGGGACGATCTTCTGCCGCCGACCGATGGCGCGTCCGGCAAGCCGCTCGTTGCGCTGCTCGGATCCGAAGCGCCCGGCCGCATCGCCTGGGCGATGGGAAGGGGTGCGAGCGCCATCATTGCAAAACCGGTTTCGGCCTCCGCCATCTTTCCGGCGCTTGTCATGGCGGTGTCGATCCATCGTGAACGCCTGGCCGTTGCCGAAGAGCTGCGCCATCTGGAGGAGCGGGTACGCATGCGGCCTCTCGTCCATGCGGCGGTCGAGAAGCTGCGCGCCGCCCGCGGGCTAGACGAAAACCAGGCCTATGCGACATTGCGTGGCTTTGCCATGCAGCGCCGCCTGACGATGGAGCAGGTAGCGGCTATCGTGCTTGGCGGGGCAGAAGCCCTGCCGGAGGTCGGCTGATGGGCATATTTCGTTCGCTCCTGCGCCAGCCGACGGCTGCCTTCGGGCTGATCATTGTCGTGGCCGTTGTGGTGCTGGCCGTTGCCGCTCCGATGATCGCACCGTTCAATCCCGACGAGCAGATGTTCGATGGTCTGACGCTGGAAGGCGCGCCCATGCCGCCAGGCGGGCAGTTCCTGCTTGGCACCGACACGCTCGGCCGCGACCTCTTCTCGCGCATGCTGTTCGGCGCGCGCACCTCGCTGATCATCGGTCTCGTCGCCAATGGCATCGCGGTCGCCATCGGCCTGTTCGTCGGCATCGTCGCGGGCTATCTGCGGGGGCTGGCGAGCAATATCCTGATGCGCTTCACCGACCTGATGATGGCCTTTCCGGCACTGCTGCTTGCCATCGTGCTGGCGGCGCTGCTGAAGCCCAGCCTCTGGATCGTCGCGATGGTGATCGCGCTGGTCAACTGGGTGCAGGTGGCGCGCATCGTCTATACCGAGACGCGCGGTTTGGTGGAGCGCGACTTCATCATGGCGCAACGCTCTCTCGGCGCCGGCCATGGCCGCATCCTGTTCATCCATATCCTGCCGCATCTGGTGCCGACGGCGATCGTCTGGGGCACGCTGGGCATTGCCACGACCGTGCTGCTCGAAGCGACGCTGTCGTTTCTCGGTATCGGCGTACAGCCGCCGGAACCGTCCTGGGGCAACATCATCTTCGAAAGCCAGAGCTATTTCCAGGCCGCGCCCTGGCTGGTGTTCTTCCCCGGCATCGTCATCCTGATGACGGCGCTCGCATTCAACTTGGTCGGCGATGCGCTGCGCGACATTCTCGATCCTACGCAGCGGGGGAGGGGATGATGGCCTTCATGCTGCTTCGCCGCCTGACCCAAGCAATGCTCATTCTCATCGGCGTTGCCGCCATCACCTTTGTCCTGCTCTACGCGCTGCCGGCGGATCCGGCGCGGATGATCGCCGGCCGCAGCGCAACGGCCCAGACGGTTGCCTCCATCCGCCACGAACTCGGCCTCGACCAGCCGCTGCTGGTTCAGTTCTGGACCTATCTCTGGGGGCTCGCGCAGGGCGATCTCGGTCGCTCCTACGCGCAGAAAACCGAGGTCTGGACGCTAATCGTCGCGCGTCTGCCGGCGACGCTAACGCTGATGGCGGCCGGCATCCTCGTCGAAGTCGTTCTCGGCATCACCTTCGGCACGATCGCGGCGGTGAAGCGCGGTGGTCTCGTCGACCGGTTAGTGATGATGGCCTCCTTCGTTGGTGTATCCGCACCGCAATTCGTCGTGGCATTGCTGCTTCTCTATATTTTTGCCGTTACCCTCGGCTGGTTTCCGATGAGCGGCTACGGAAGCTTTGCCCATGTCGTGCTTCCCGCCGCCACGCTCGGCGTGCTGGGGGCCGGTTGGTACGCGCGCATGGTGCGCTCGGCGATGATCGACGTGTTGAACCAGGATTATGTGCGCACCGCCCGCGCCAAGGGCTTGTCGTTGCGTCGTATCATCTTCCGCCATGCCCTGCCCAACGCCATCCTGCCGATCGTCGCGATGATCGGCATCGATATCGGCCAGTTCATGGGCGGCGTCGTGGTGGTCGAGGCAGTCTATGGCTGGCCGGGCATCGGCCAGCTCGCCTGGCAGGCAATCCAGCAGGTCGACATCCCGATCATCATGGGCGTGACGCTCACATCCGCGCTTGCCATCGTCGCCGGGAACCTTCTTGCCGATATCATCGCGCCCTTCATCGACCCACGCATCAGAACATCCTGACCAGAGCCAAAAGGGGAACTTACAATGCTCAAGAGCTGGTTACTTGGAACGACCACCGCCGCGACGATCATGCTTGCACCCTTTGCCGCGATGGCAGAGGGCAAGGATATCGTCGTCACCTATAAGGACGATATCGTCACGCTCGATCCTGCCATCGGCTACGACTGGGTCAACTGGTCTATGATCAAAAGCCTCTATTCTCGACTGATGGACTATGAGCCCGGCACCGCCAAGCTCGTCCCTTCGCTCGCCGAAAGCTTCGAGGTCGCGCCCGACGGGCTCACCTATACGTTCAAGCTGCGCAAGGGCGTGAAATTCTCGAACGGCCGCGATGTGGTCGCCTCCGACGTTAAATACTCGATTGAGCGGGCCGTCGATCCGAAGACCCAAGGGCCGGGCGCCGGCTTCTTCGGCGCGATCAACGGCTTCGAGGACCTGACCGGTGGCAAGGCGACCGGCCTTTCCGGCATCGAGATCCCGGATGATGGCACGGTCATGTTCAAGCTGTCCCGCCCCGATGCGACCTTCCTGCACGTGCTGGCGATCAATTTCGCCTCGGTCGTGCCGAAGGAAGCTGTCGAAGCGGCAGCCGGTGATTTCGGCAAGCATCCGGTTGGCTCCGGCACCTTCACATTGAAGGATTGGGTGATCGGCCAGAAACTCGTGTTCGAAAAGAACCCAGGCTACTATGTCAAGGACACGCCAAAGATAGACAGCTTTACCGTCGAGGTTGGCCAGGAACCGCTCGTGGCGCTGTTGCGCCTGCAGAAGGGCGAGGTCGACATCGCCGGCGACGGCATTCCACCGGCAAAGTTCCTGGAAATCAAGAACTCGGCCGATGGCGCACAGATGATCGTCGACGGCGAGCAGCTTCATACCGGCTATGTAACGCTCAACACCAAGGTGAAGCCTTTCGACGACCTGAAGGTTCGCCAGGCGGTCAACCACGCTATCAACAAGGAGCGCATCGTGCGCATCCTCAACGGTCGCGCCACGCCCGCCAAGGAAGTGCTTCCGCCGCTGATGCCGGGCTATGACAAGGATTATGCCGGCTACGCTTATGACGTCGCTAAGGCTAAGTCGCTTCTGGCGGAGGCCGGTATGGCCGATGGCTTCTCGACCGTGCTCTACGCCACCAATACCGACCCGCAACCACGCATCGCGCAGGCAATCCAGCAGGATCTCGCGGCAATTGGCGTCAAGGCTGAAATCCGCGCGCTGGCACAGGGCAACGTGATTGCCGCCGGCGGCACCGAGGGCGAGGCGCCGATGATCTGGTCGGGCGGCATGGCCTGGATTGCCGACTTCCCGGATCCGTCCAACTTCTACGGCCCGATCCTCGGTTGCGCAGGCGCCGTACAAGGCGGCTGGAACTGGTCGTGGTATTGTAATGCCGATCTCGACAAGCGCGCGACGGCAGCCGACTCCATGTCGGATCCGGCGAAGGCGGGAGAACGCGAGGAAGCCTGGAAGAAGATCTTCACCGATGCGATGAACGACGCTCCATGGATCCCTGTCACCAACGAGCGCCGCGTCGTTGCCAAGTCGCTACGCATGGGCGGTGAAGACAACATCTATATCGATCCGACCCGCGTCATCAACTACGACGCGATCTTCGTGAAATAGCACCAAGGAACTCGCCTTCCCGGCACTCCGTCGGGAAGGCCCACATCTTGCGGAGAATTCCCATGTGCAGCATCTGCAACCACACCATTCACAGCGCTCAGCATAATTTCGGCTGGAACCGCGACTTTCCTCCGGCGCTGACCGCAAAGCCGGGTGAGACGATCCTCTTCGAATGCATGGACTCGTCCGGCGGCCAGATCGGCGCCGACGCAACGCTTGCGACACTTGCCAATCTTGACTTCGGCAAGATCAATCCGGTATCCGGCCCCGTCTATGTCGAAGGCGCCAAGCCCGGCGATGCGCTAAAGGTGACGATCCGCAAGTTCCACCCGTCGGGCGTCGGCTGGACGGCGAATATTCCGGGCTTCGGCCTGCTGGCCGATCAGTTCAAGGATCCGGCGCTGCATGTCTGGAAGTATGACACGGTCTCCATGGCGCCATCCGCCTTCGGTCCTGGCGGCAAGGTTCCGCTAAAACCGTTCACCGGCACGATCGGCGTCGCACCGGCCGAGCCTGGCTTGCATTCCGTCGTGCCGCCCCGCCAGGTCGGCGGCAACATGGACATCCGCGATGTATCCGCCGGCGTGACGCTTTATCTGCCAATCGAGGTGGAAGGAGCGCTGTTCTCGGTCGGCGATACGCATGCGGCCCAGGGCGATGGCGAGGTTTGCGGCACGGCGATCGAAAGCCAGATGAATGTCGAACTGACGCTCGATCTGGTCAAAGGCGCCAATCTGAAGACACCGCGCTTTACCGTCACCGAGCCGGTCACGCGACATCTAGACGGCATGGGCTATGAGGTCACGACCGGTATCGGTCCGGACCTGATGACCGGCGCCCGCGACGCCGTGATGCGGATGATCGATCTTCTGACCGCCGAACATGGCTACAGCCCGGTCGACGCTTACATGCTCTGCTCCGTATGCGGCGATTTACGCATCAGCGAGATCGTCGACATGCCGAACTGGGTGGTCTCCTTCTACTTCCCCCGGATCGTTCTTTCGTGACGGAGGCAAATAGCAGCGAAAGCCCGGTCCTGCGGGTTGAGAACCTTTGCGTTGACGCGCGAACGCCAGAAGGTCTGAAGCGCGTCCTCGATGATATCAGCTTCGACCTCGAGCCCGGCGAAACGCTCTGCCTTGCCGGTGAGAGCGGCTCCGGCAAGTCGGTGACTTCGCTCTCGATTATGGGGCTTCTGCCGAAAGCTTCGCTGCGTGTCGCGTCCGGCAGTATTATCCTCGGCGATCAGGACCTGACACGGCTTTCCAACAGCCAGATGCGGCATGTTCGCGGCGGCGAGATCGCCATGATCTTCCAGGAGCCGATGACCTCGCTCAATCCTGTGATGAGCATCGGCGCCCAACTGTCCGAGGCGATCCGCGAGCATCAGCAGGTAGCCAATGCAGAGACGATCGCCCGGCAGATGCTGGAGGCAGTCCAGATCGCCGATCCGGCGAGGCGGCTGAAGCAATATCCGCACGAATTATCTGGCGGCATGCGCCAGCGCGTGATGATTGCCATGGCGCTGTCATGCCGTCCGAAAGTGCTGATCGCCGACGAACCAACCACGGCGCTCGACGTCACCGTGCAGGCGCAGATCCTAACGCTGATGCGTGAACTTAAGGGCGAGTTCGGCACGTCGATCGTGATGATCACCCATGACATGGGCGTGGTCGCAGAGATGGCCGATCGCGTCGCGATCATGCAGCATGGCCGTATTGTCGAGCAGCGCGCTTCGCTGGATCTGTTCGCCAATCCGTCTGAACCCTACACTCGTAAGCTCCTGGCGGCCGTGCCGCGGCTCGGCGCTCTCGCCGGAACCGATGGCCCGCCACGGGTCTCGACGGATGCGCCGCAGACGAAAGAACAAGCGACGGCGCCGATCCTCAACGTGCAGGATCTGAGCGTCAGCTATGGCAAAGGCTCCGGCATGCTGTTTCGCCGGCAGGCACCATCGGCGACGGTCCGCAATATTTCCTTTCAGATCATGCCGGGAGAGACGATGGGGCTTGTCGGCGAAAGTGGATCGGGCAAGTCGACGACCGGCAAGGCGGTGCTCGGCCTGATACCGTTTTCCGGAACAGTGCAGCTCGACGGCTACGACATATCGCGGCTATCGCATCACGAGATGCGACCCGTGCGCCGCTCGGCGCAGATGATCTTCCAGGACCCCTATGCCTCGCTCGACCCACGCATGTCGGTCGGCAGGGCGATCGCCGAACCAATGACCATTCATGGCATCGGCACGGCTGCAGAGCGGCGCGAGCGGGTCGCGGACCTGTTGCGCCGCGTCGGGCTGACGCCAGATGCGGCGACGCGTTACCCGCACGAATTTTCCGGCGGCCAGCGCCAACGTATCTGCATCGCCCGTGCGCTGGCGCTCGAACCGAAGCTGATCGTTGCCGATGAAAGCGTGGCGGCTCTCGATGTCTCGGTGCGGGCCCAGGTTCTGGATCTGATGCTGGAACTGCAAGAGACGATGGGGCTCGCTTACCTGTTCATCTCGCATGACATGGCAGTTATCGAGCGCATGTCGCACAAGGTTGCGGTCATGCGCGGTGGCGAGATCGTGGAAGCCGACACGCGTCGGAAGATATTCGAAAATCCCCGCGACGACTATACGAAGGCCCTCATGCAAGCCGTGCCGGTTCCTGATCCGACGGTCTACCGGAGGTCGGCTGGCAGCCGGGGATAGGCCTTCGTAAACAATGCCATGCTAGCGGCCAGGAAGACTGCATGAGCCGACGGCGCGCGCCGCTTGTCAGGCTGCCGTTGTGGTCGTGCCGTAGGTGATACCCTTCTCCTTCAGCCAGCGGCGATAGGCGATTGAACTTGCGTCAGCGCGGGTCGGGATTTCGGCCCGGGCTTCCATCTGAAGCAGCGAAGGGCGTTGGTTTTCCAAGATGATGCGGTCCTGCAGGAAGATCAGCTGCTGGAAATGCACGAGCTCGGTCGTCGTGGAAACGTCGTCGATCAGGAACATCACCGGATGGGCGATGCAGCGATCGGGGGCGAGCGGTTGGACGAACAGGCAAATCACGTCCCAGCGATTGGCGGAGTTCGGGCAGGTCTTGTAAAGCAGCGTGGTGAACGGTGTCATGACACGGTAGATATAGTCGGTCATGATGCCGTTGGTTGCCGAAAGCGCAGCTTGCGGCTGAAAGAACTGGCAGTTGGTCGCCCAAACCTCGTCGACGTCGCGGCGGATTTCGGCATTGTAGTGCATGACCTCCGTATGCGGCTCCGCACCCAGAATATTCGTGTGCACGAAAGGGAAATGCGCCATGTCGAGGAAATTTTCGATGATACGTAGCCCCGACGCACGCACCGTGACCGCACCGCAATTGACCACGCGGCGGTCGTCTTCGTCGGCTTCCGGCAGTGCAAACAGGCCCCCCTTGGGTTCACCAAGCGTTGCCCAGACAAGGCCAAAGCGGCGGATGATCGGCAGCGGTTGATCGTTGTCATCGGCCATGACGACAAGAGTGCCGTCAACGGCGCGGTCGATCGTCAATCCTGTGCCCAGCAGGCGCGTGTTCATGCGGCCGAAGGCGATCTCTTTTTCTGTACCAAGCGGATACCACTGATCGAGGGCCGCCTTGTCGGAACATCTCATGACATGCTCTCTTTCTTTGCGATGGATATCATCTTTCGCAGTTCATTAGTCTATCGGCAATGACTTGCCGGCCGAACCTTGCCGGCCGAACAGCGACGCATCGAGGATTATCGGACGTCACGGTAGTAGGGTATGCCGATCGCCGACGGAGCGGCCATGATCCGACGCATGCGTTGCCAGGCAAGGACGGGCACGATGATGAAGGCCATGGTGCCGAGATAGGGCAGCATCGATAGGAAGGCCGGCGCGACCGGCCAGCCGCGGGCTTGCCCGACGAAGCCGAGTGCGGTGATGAAGCCGAAAAGCAGGCCTGAAAGCACGGCCGGGATCGGCCGGTATCCGGCGAAGATGACGAGCGCAACGGCGATCCAGCCGCGCCCCGCGACGACACCATCGGACCACGACGGCACGAAGGTGAGCGTCAGGTAGGCACCGGCGCCCGCTGCCAGCGCGGAGCCGGCAGTCACATAGGCGAAGCGGATGAGATTGACCGGGATGCCCGCGGCATCGGCAGCAGCCGGGTTTTCGCCCACGGCACGCAGATTGAGACCATGGCGGGTGCGGAACATGAGATAGCTTAGGCCGACCGGCAGGATTATAAAGATCAGATAAAGCAGGATACTCTGCGAGAAAAAGGCCGGGCCGATGACCGGGATCTTGCTCAGGATCGGCAACTCAATCGGCGCGAACGTTGCGCGAGCCGGCATCCCGGAGTAGGCGCGGCCGATGGTGGACGCGATGCCGCTGCCCATCAACGTCAGCGCCAGACCGCAAAGCACCTGATTGGCGCGCAAGATGACGGTCGCGAACGCAAACAGCGCGCCGAACAAGGCGCCGACCGCAAGAGCAGCGAGGAAGCCGATCATGGGCGACGGTATCGCCGCAACCGTTGCGATCGCGGTCAGTGCGCCCATCGCCATCAGGCCTTCAACGCCTAGGTTAACGACGCCGACACGTTCGGCAAGAACCTCGCCAAGCGCTGCAAGCGCCAGCACACCCCCTGCCAGGAAGGCCGTGGTGAAGAGGCCTGTCAAAAGATCCATGTCGCTCTCCTCAAGCCTTGTCACGCGCGATGCGGTAATGGGCGAGCTCGTCGCCAATTGCCGTCAGAAACAGAATTAGGCCGGTGATCGCCAGAACCGTCGATGTGGTCAGGCCCTGTGTTTGCAGGATGATGCCGGAGTTCAGGATAAAGGCCATGAGGGCCGCCGAGAAGATAACGCCGACAGCGGAGCTTCTGGCGAGAACAGCCACCATGATACCAAGGTAACCGTAGTTGTTGGAGATGCCGCCCTGCAGGCGGTGCACTGTGCCGGCAATCTCCAGCATGCCGGCAAGACCGGCAATTGCGCCAGATAGCAGCATAACGGTGATCAGGTGGCGACGCACAGGCATGCCAGCGTATTTGGCAGCCGAGGGATTGGAACCGACAAGCCTCACCTCATAGCCCCAGCGGGAGAAGGCAAGCAGGCCGGCGACAAGCAAAGCCACAAGAATTGCGATCGGCAGACCCCAATGGATCGAACCCCAGAACTCCGGAATTTCGGCGGAAAGGCGCGGCGTTGCCGAATTCGCCATCTTGTCGCGCCAGGCGTTGGTGGAGACGAAATAGACGAGCAGAATCGCCACGAAGTTCAACAGCAACGTGGTGATCAGCTCGTTGACGTTGGCATAGGCGCGCGCAAGCGTCGGCACGAGGATCCAGGCCGCGCCGCCAACCAGGCCGGCGATGAACATCAGCACAAGAATGAGTGCCGGCGGTCCCGGCACGAAGAGGCCAACGGCGGCGGCCGCGAAGGCACCGGCATAGAACTGCCCTTCCGCGCCAATGTTCCATGCACCGATCTGCTGGGCGACTGCGACCGACAGGCCGGTCAGGATCAGCGGAATAACGAGAACACCCAGGTCCTCCATGCCGAAGCTAGAGCCAAAACTGGCGTCGACGACCTCGGACGCAAGTTCGATCGGATTGGCGCCGGTCATCGCCAGAATGATGCCTGCAAAGACGAGCGCCAGAACGATGGCGGTGGCGCGGGCAGCCAGCGCGATGCCGGGCGAGGCGGATGGCAGGCGCTGCAGGCGAAGGGAACCTGCCATGCTATGCGACCTCACGGGCCTGGGTACGCCCACCCATTAGCAGGCCGATTTCGTCGATGTCGGTCTTGTCGTTGTCGACGATCCCCATGATCTTCCCTTCATAAAGCACGGCAATGCGGTCGGAGAGGTTGAGCAGTTCTTCGAGTTCCTCGGAGATCAGAATGATGCCGGCGCCTGCATCGCGCAGCTCGACGATGTAGCGCAGCATCGTGTTGATGGCGCCGACATCGAGGCCACGGCTCGGATAAGCAGCGATCAGGACCTTGTCGGCAATGCGCATCTCGCGCCGAGCGACAAGGCGCTGCTGGTTGCCACCAGACAGATTGCGGATCGGCATTGCAAAGTCCGGAATGGAAACCTCGGCGGCCGAGGCGATCTCCTTGGCAAGTGCGGTTGCAGCACCCGGTTTGTAGCTTCCGCCCGACGAGACCGGCGGCTTCTTGTATTCGCGCATCACGGCATTGACGGTGATGCTCAGCGCCGGTGCGAGGCCGCTGTGCAGGCGGTCTTCCGGAATATGACCGATGCCGCTTTCGGCAAAGGCTGCGGCGTTGCTCTTGTCCACCGGTCTGCCGGCAATCAGGATGCGGCCGGCACTCACCGGGCGAATGCCGGTCAGGACTTGGCTGAGCTCGCGCTGACCGTTGCCGGCGACACCCGCAACGCCAACGATCTCGCCGGCCCGGACGTCGAGCGAGATGCCGTGCAGTGCTTCATTGCCGCCGTCACCGATCGCCGAGACATTTTCGAGTGATAGCACAGGCTGTGCCGATATCGGGGCCGCGCCTTCCGGGCGCTGTCGCATGTCGGCCAGCACGATGTCACGGCCAACCATGAGCTTGGCAAGCATGCGCGGATTGCAAT
Organism: Rhizobium sp. UBA1881; assembly: GCF_002338015.1. Classification (NCBI taxonomy): domain Bacteria; kingdom Pseudomonadati; phylum Pseudomonadota; class Alphaproteobacteria; order Hyphomicrobiales; family Rhizobiaceae; genus Rhizobium; species Rhizobium sp. UBA1881. The sequence goes on along the minus strand of NZ_DDHH01000044.1, from coordinate 18,520 downwards.
CGGCCGTGTTTTCGGTGGCGATCTTGCGGCCGCCGCGCAGAATGCTGATGCGGTCAGAAATCTCCAACACTTCATCCAGCTTGTGGCTGATGAAGATGACGGCATTGCCGGCGGCCACGAATTCGCGCAGCGCCTTGAACAGTTCGCGCGCCTCGGGAGGCGTCAAAACGGCTGTCGGCTCGTCAAGGATAAGGACGCGTGCCTGTCTGGCAAGTACACGCAGGATCTCGACGCGCTGCTGTTCGCCGGTCGAAAGATCGCTTACGCGGGCGCCTGGAAGGGTCTTTAGATTGAATTTCTCGGCCAAGACGGCGGTGCGCTCTTCCAGTACCTGCGCGGAGGCGCGACGCGGCGTTTGCGACCAGCCGAGATGGATGTTCTCGGCAACCGTGAAGGCCTGGACCAGCTTAAAATGCTGGTGCACCATGCCGATGCCTGAGGCGATTGCCTGCAGCGGCGTCGCGAATTCCTTGGCGTAACCTTCGATGATGATCTCGCCGGCGTCCGGCTGGTAGATGCCGGTCAGGATGTTCATCAGCGTCGACTTGCCGGCACCATTTTCGCCAAGCAGCGCATGGATTTCACCCGGCATCACCTCCAGATCGACGTTCTCGTTGGCAATGACGCCTGGAAAGTATTTCGCGATGCCCTTCAGCTGGACGAGCGGCGGAGCTCCTGCAGGCGGCGTGTAATGGGTCGCATTTTCGATCATGGAATGGCACCGGAGCTTGAAGGCGGGGAGCCCGGCCGGCTATAGTGGCCGGGCTCTTGGCTTGGTAGGCCGGATCAGGAGGTAAGGCCGGTAACACCCTCGACCGACCAATCCCAGTTGTAGAGTTCGAGCTCGGTCATCGTCTGTCCGGCGGCAACGCGCACTTTGCCGGTGGAATCCTTTAATTCGCCGGTGAAAGGCGACCAGCCGCCCATGATCTTCTCGCGGACGGCATCGGCCGCTGCGGCAACATCTGCCGGAACCTTCTCGCCCCACTTGTCACGATCAACGCCGGCGCCCATCGCAAACAGCTGCTCGCTCGGCGCCCAGGTGCCGGCAAGACGCTTGCCGACCTGATCGACATAGAACTTGGTGAAATCGATCAAGATCGACGAAACGTAGGAGTTCGGGCCGTAGCGACGGATGTCGGTATTCCACATGGCCGCCCAGACGCCGCGCCTTTCTGCAACCTGCAGGTAGCCCGCTTCGTCCATGATGCCGAAGAGGAAGTCGCAGCCATTGTCGATCAGCGCCGTACCGGCCTGCGTTGCCGCCTGCGGATCGAACCAGGAATTGATGACGATCGTCTGCACCGTTGCATTCGGGTTGACGGTGCGTGCGCCCATCAGGAAGGCGTTGGTCGAGGCGTAGACCGAGGCAACTGGGAAGGAAGCGACGTAGCCGAGTTTGCCGGTCTTCGATAGATGGCCCGCGGCAACACCGAGCACATAGGTCGGATACCAATGGGCCAGGTAGTACCAGCCGAGATTGTCCATCGTGACGTGGCCGTTGCATTCCATGAAAGCGACATCGGTCGCGCGCTTGACCACCTCATGTAGGAAGTCGCCGTTCGACGAGGTGTCGAAGATCATGTTCGCGCCTTCGGAGACGAACTGGCGATAGGTGCGCGTCGCGTCAGCCGAGTAGGGGATGTTTTCGACTTCGAGGATCTTCTTGAGCTTCGGATAGGCTTCCTTTACGGCCAGCAGGCCCTGGTGGTGTGCCCACGTCCAGCCCTCGTCGGAGATCGGCCCGACATGCCCGAAGCCGATGACGGCGTCTTCTTCCTTGATCGCAGGCAACGGCGAGGCGGCTAGAGCCTGGCGGGCGAGGCCAGCCGGGAGCAACAATGCCGCTGCACCAACGGCACTCATGTTCAGAAATCCGCGGCGGGAAAGCGTACGCAAGTCAATCATGGGATCCCCTTCTGGTTTTTACGCGGTTGGCCGCGTTTTTGATATGTGACCGTTCGGTCCTGCTGTTCTCGACGCAACAATTATGCCAGTTGCCACACGGCAGCTGGTACGTCCGCAAGGTGTCCTCTCAGCTGCTCTCGGCTGCGGTGGCTGCCTGGATGTCGACGTCGCTTATTGTCCTCTGCGCGCGGCAATTACGGGCCGGAAACAACGGGACCAAGCGAGACTGGCAAATCGTCAATGTTCCGAATAGTGCGAATTTTCTGATGACCCCGATGCGCAAAAGGCAACAAGGCGCAACGGAAAGTGGCTTGAATTTCGTTCCAGACAATGCCTAAAATGCCCAAAAGTAAAGCATGATTATTTTTTATGCATTACGCTCCAATTTTGAGCGCAGGTTGAGGCAGAGTGCAGACGATAGGCGAGCAATGTCCGGTATAATTCAAGGCGCACATTTTACCTTCCGGGGACAGATGGTGTGTGAGAGCTTCACCGAGTTCGCGCTTCACCGCGCCCAACGACTGGATCTGGAGATCAGCATCGGCGCTTGCGACACGGCGTCGGCCACGCTTTCGGTCAAGGGACAGGAAGATCTGCTCGACGCGTTCGAAATGGCCTGCAGCCTCGGCCCTTATGATTGCATCATCCTCGATATCGAGCGCGCAACCGCGTGAACAGGAGCGGACTATGAAACTGAGTGAGGGATGGGTGCCGGTCGGGCTGTCGTCGTCGATCGAAGCCGGGACATCGGCGGGCACGACTATCGAGGGCAGCGAAATCGTCGTCTGGCGCGACAACAGCGGCAATGCACATGCCTGGGAGGACCGTTGTCCGCATCGCGGCATGCGCCTCAGCTTCGGGTTCGTACGCGGCGATCACATCGCCTGCCTCTATCACGGCTGGCAGTACGATACGGCAGGACAGTGCCGCTACATCCCGGCGCACCCCACGCTCGACGTTCCGCAGACGATCAAGGTTCCGATCTACCGGGTCGAAGAGAAGTACGGCATCATCTGGACGACGACGTTAGAGGATGCGGCAATCCCGGATGCCGACCCGACGGAGATCACGCCGGTGCGCAGCCTTTATGTCGACCGGCCGATCGATGAGGTCTTCGCTGCGTTCAATGCCGCCGGAATGACAGGCCTCGGCACCAATGCCGGCAAAGTCGTCCATGGCGACGACGTCCTGTTTGTCGCATTTCAGGCAACGACCGGGGCCAAGACAGCCGTTCACATCGTCCTTTGCGGCTCTATCGCGGTTTATGGCGGTGCGAAGCAGAAGCATTATGCGCAATGGGCTGGGGGACTGAGGTTCGAGATCGAGGCCGCGCAACGCGTGGCGGAGGTCGCCTGATGTCTGATATCACGCTCTACAATTACGAACTCGACGAACAGAGCTATCGTGCGCGCCTTGCGCTTTCGATGCTGGGCCTCGAGTGGACGACAATTGCAGTCGACATGTTCCCGGGCGCGGAGCAGAGAAAGCCGGCGATGCTGGCGCTGAACCCGCTAGGTACGCTCCCCGTCGTGCGCGACGGCGACCTCGTGCTGCATGGCACCGCGTCAATCCTGCTTTACCTTGCCAAGGCTTATGATCCCGCCGGCAAATGGCTGCCTGAAAAACCTGCGTCCTTTGGGGCGGTGGCGCAATGGCTCGGCTTCAGCGAGACGGCCATTGCACCTGCCGTCGAAGCCAGACTGCAGTCGCTCTTCGACACGCCGGGCGATGCAGCCGCTTTGCGGAGCGCCGCGCGCAAGGCGTTTCGCATCATGGACGACCACATGACCGCACGTCACTTCGACGGCAAGGAGTGGTTCGTCGGTGATGGCCCGACACTCGCGGATCTGGCGCTCTTTCCCTCCTTCGCACTCAGTCGCGACTATGGCGTCGAACACGACGAATATCCGGCGCTTCGCCGTTGGCTTCGCCGTTTCCGTGCCCTGAAGGGCTTCCACACGATGCCGGGCATTCCCGACTACCACTGAGTTTCAGATCGGAGTTTTCATGAGCCCTTTGACCCGCTTCTCCGTGAAGCCGCTTTCAACACTGACGCGCACCCTGGCGGACGTCGCCTCCAGGAGGTCCGATCCGGACCTTGTAATCCAGGGGGCGCGCGTCCTGTCGACCTACTCCGAGCGCATCCTCGGCGACAAGGAAATCTGGGTCTCGAATGGCCGCATCGCGGCGGTGAAGCCCTCGGGCACCTATCACGGCGGGTTGGCCAAGCTTTATGACGCGCGGGGTGGCATTATCGCGCCGGGGCTGGTCGATCCGCATATCCATATCGAATCCAGCATGGTGACTGCCTGCGCTTACGCGGAAGCAGCACTTCTCAACGGCACAACCACGATCTTCTGCGACAGCCACGAGATCGGCAACGTCATGGATGTCGCCGGCGTTGAGGCGATGCTGGAAGACGCGCGCCATGCGCCCTTGTCGATTTTCCTCACGGTCCCGAGCACTGTGCCGGCGACGTCCCCGCAGCTTGAGACCGCTGGCGGCGATCTGACGCCCGACAAGATCGCTGCCCTCTTTGACAGATGGCCGGAAGCCGTCGCGCTCGGCGAGAAGATGGATTTCGTGCAGGTCGCTATGGGCGACGAGCGCAGCCATGCGATCCTGGCCGCGGCACTGCAGCGCGGCCGGCCGGTCTCCGGCCACGTCTACGGTCGCGAATTCGTGTCGGCCTATGCAGCAGCCGGTGTGACGGACACACACGAGGCGATCGATCGCGACATTGCAGACGACCTGCTGGAGGCCGGCATCTGGCTGTTTCTGCGCGGTGGCCCGCCGACGACGCCGTGGCACAGCTTGCCGCATGCCATCAAGACGATCACCGAGCTTGGCGCTTCGCACAAGCGGATCGCGGTCTGCACCGACGACCGGGATGCCGACGATCTGCTGCTCTTTGGCCTCGACTGGGTGACGCGCGAAGCCGTCAAGGCGGGCATGACGCCGGAACAGGCTTGGGCGATGGGCTCACTGCATGGCGCAACGCGCTTCGGCATGGAAAACGACATCGGCGGCCTTGGCGGTGGTCGGCGCGCCGATCTTGTCCTGCTCACCGACGACCTGAAGCCTGTAAACACATGGTACGGCGGCGAACTGGTCGTCGAAGACCGCAAGGTGACACCCGTTCTTGAGGAGGCGCTGTCCAAGCCCTATCGCTATCCCGATGCTGCTTATCACACGGTCAAACTGCCGAAAAATCTCAAGCTGACCCCCGACCTGCCGACCGAACTGGTCATCGCCCACACCATCAAGACCGAACTGCCCGGTATCACGCTTGGCCATTTTAAGGTGACGCTGGAACCTGCCAATGACTGGCAAACCCATTTCGATCGTCACGGCCTCTGCTTCGTCACCGTCGTCGAGCGCCACGGCAAATCCCAAGGCAACGTCGCTCACGGTCTGCTGCACAGTTTCGGACTCAAGAGGGGCGCGGTCGCCTCGTCCGTCGGACACGACAGCCATAACATCATCGTGGCGGGCACCAACGAGACAGACATGCAGGTCGCCCTACAGGCGATCGAGGAAAAACAGGGCGGCGTCTGCGTCGTCATGGACGGCAAGGTCACCGCCATGGTGCCTTTGCCGATTGCAGGACTGCTCTCAGACAAGCGCGTGCACGAAGTCGCAGAAGAGGTCAAAGCGCTCAAGATCGAATGGGAAAAGGCGGAGTGCACCATCGCCTATATGGGCTTCAACTTAATCCCCCTGTCGGTCATCCCCGAGATTCGCATTACCGACAAGGGCCTCGTACTGGTGCCCGAAATGGCAATACAGCCACTCTTCGAGACGATATAATGGATCCATACCGATTGGGCCTTGTTGCCACCCGCATCCACTATTTTCAGCTGGTTGCAAGGCTTGGTTCGATCCGTCAGGCATCCCAGGCTCTTAACGTCGCTCCGTCCTCCGTCAGCCGCATTCTGCGGCAGTTGGAGGACGAACTTGGAACATCCCTGTTCGAGCGCGTGCGCCGACGCCTCAAGTTGACGAGTGCCGGCGAGCTCATGCTCTACCGCGCCCGTCTCAGCCTCTCCGAGCTGAATCGCGCCTGCAGCGAGATCACCGATCTGCATGGCCTGCATCGCGGAACCGTCTCTGTCGCCGTGATCGAAAGCGTCTCGCGCGGACTGATACCGGAAGCGCTCCAGGAATTCTGGCAGCGCCACCCTGGTGTGACCGTAGATGTCCGCGTCATGGGCTCCCAACAGGCCGTCAACGCGGTGGCCGAGGGTGAGTGCGACCTTGCCGTCATGTTCGACATCAAGGTGCCACGCAACGTTCGACGGATTGCAGCGGTCTCATTGCCGCTCGGTGTTCTCGCTTTGCCGGAAAGTCGGTTTGCCGAGAAGACGGAGCTGCGGCTGTTCGATCTTGCCGGCGAACGCGTCATCCTGTCGGATTCCAGCCTGACGCTTGGCGCCTGGCTCGAAGAAGCCTTCAGCCGCTCGCTGGTCGACATCACGCAACGCAGCCACACGAACTCGATCGGGCTGATGGTGGATCTGGCGAAGCGCAATCTCGGCACGGTGTTGCAGACACGTGTCGGCATCGAGCAGGAGATCTTGGACGGATCGCTGACATTCATACCGCTGCGCGATCCCAAGCTCAGCCCACGAAAACTGATGCTGTTGTCGCGCTCGGAAAAAGAGATGTCCGACGCGGCCTCCGCTCTCGGCAAGCTGCTGTCGCAGGCGATCGAGCGCTTGGGCGAGCGAGGGATATAAGTTGTTGCGTTGAACGCACCACTTGGATCAGAAATTACAGACTATTCGGAACATCTTCAGTTTGCGACCTTCCCCATGAAAAGAGGACGCACCATGAAAAAATCCGCAGTTGATGCCGTCATCCGAAGCCTGAAGAAGGCCGGCGTGAGCATCGTTTGTTACCTTCCCGATTCCCTTTTCAAGGAATTGTATCCAGCGCTCGACGCCGATCCTGATATTCGCACCATCCGGGTCACCAACGAGGGCGAGGGCGCGGCGATCTGTGGCGGTGTGTTCCTGTCTGGAAAGAGGGCCGCGCTGATCATGGAGAACTCCGGCCTGCGGGCGTCGGTCGAGCCGCTTGCCCGCATGGGCCTTGGCGCCGGCATCCCTGTCGTCATGCTGATGAGCTATCGCGGCGAGATGGGTGAAAACAACTGGTGGGCCATTCCTCACGGCATCACCATGGAGCCGGTGCTCAACGCGCTACGCATTCCGTATCAGGTGGTGCGCGAGGAAGAACGCATCGAGCGGGCGATCGCCGACGCGTATGAATGGTCCTACGCCGCCTACTACCATTCGGCCGTGGCTCTGGGCGGGGAGATCGTTCGATGAAGCGCTTCGATTGTATGACGATCCTCTCGGCCCGGCTCAAGGACGAACTGGTCATCCTCTCGCTCGGCGCCAGCGTCGACGAATGGTACAACGCCGCGCCGCATATGCGCGAGGCAAGTTTGTTCCAGCAGCAGCTCGGCTGTGTCACGCCGCAGGCCTTTGGCCTGGCAGCCGGTCTGCCGCATCGCCGCATCGTCTCCCTCGATACCGATGGCGGCATGATGTTCAATCTCGGCATCCTGGCCACGCTCGGCAACGAGCAGCCGAAGAACCTCTTCGTCGTCGTCTGGGACAACGAGTGCTACCAGTCCATCGGCGGACCACCAACCCACACGGCGTCCGGTCGCGTCGATATTGCCGCCATCGCGCGCGGGGCAGGGGTCGAACAAGCCCATACCGCCCGCTCGTTGGAGGAATTCGAGACGCATTGCCAAGCGGGTTTGAAGGCGGAGGTTCCCTATGTCGTCGTTGCCAAGGTGTCCGGCAGCGTTCAGCCGGACATCAAGCGCAAGCACAGCGACGGCCGCGAAGACAAATACATCTTCGTGCGCCATGTCGAGGCGACCGAAGGCATAGTCATCATGGGTCCCAGCGAACACAACTGAGGCACAGCGAAGATAAGGATTGCCGCGTCCAATGCCCGCACCGACCATACCGACAAAGCCCATTGCCGCAGCCTACGACTATATCGTCATCGGCGCCGGCTCGGGTGGTTGCGCGGTTGCGCGGCGGCTGATCGATGGCAGTGATGCAACTGTTTTGCTGATCGAAGCAGGCGGCCCCGGCATCGGCATTGCCGAGATCAACAATCCCGCCTCTTGGGTGCCGCTCGGGCGCAGCAGCTATGACTGGGGATACGACTACGCACCGAACCCGCGCGTCAATAGCCGGACCATAGGCATTCCGCGCGGCAAGGTGCTTGGTGGTTCGAGCAGCATCAATGCAATGATGTGGTATCGTGGAGACCCGCGCGACTACGACGGATGGGAAGCGGCCGGAGCACAAGGCTGGTCGTTTAAGGACGTCCTGCCCTATTTCAAGCGTGCCGAAGACTGGGAAGGCGGAGCAACCGAACTGCGCGGCGCCGACGGCCCTCTTCGCATCGAGCGCAGCAAGGCGCCTCATCCCGTCGCCGAAGCCATGCTCGGTGGCTCCGCGGAACTCGGCATCCCCGTCATCGACGACCCCAATGGTCCGTCCAACGAAGGAGCGGCGCTCTCCAACCTCAACATGTCGGCGGGCGAACGCTGGAGTTCGGCGAGAGGCTACCTCTGGCCGATCTTCGAAAATGAACGTCTGACGATCCTGACCGATGCGCTGGCGATCTGTCTCGGCGTCGAAAATGGCTGCGTGTCGGTCAAATACCTCCACGCGGGAGAGGTGCGGGAGGTGAGGGCCACTACGCATGTCATCCTGGCGCTTGGCGCGATCGATACACCGCGGCTCCTGATGATGTCCGGCATCGGCGACCCCAAGGAGCTGAAACGGCTTGGCGTCGATGTCCGTCTTGCTCTCCCTGGCGTGGGCCAAAACCTCCAGGATCACCCGCTGGTCCAGGCCTGCGTGTTCCACGCGAAGCAGCCGCTGGGCCCGGTGCGCGACAATGGCGGTGGCGCGGTCATCAACTGGAAATCGTCTGCAGCTTTGGCCCAGCCGGACCTGCATGCCTTTCCGGTGCAAGGCAATAGCGCCGAACCGCGCATTCGCGAACTCTACGACCTCTCCGGCGATGTGTTCTCGATCGGCTGCGGCCTGATGCACTCGAAAAGCGTCGGCTACATGCGGTTGCTGTCTGCGGCACCCGGCGGCGCGGTCGAGATCCAGCCAAACTATCTCGCAGAACCCGGCGACCTCGATGCGCTGGTAACCGCTGTCGAAACCATGACGGAGCTCGCCGCAACAAGGGCCTATGCCGATTGGTTCGGCGGCTACGCGGCACCCTCGCGGCGGCTCTCCAGGGCGGAAATCGTCGACTACATCAGGAACGCCTGCTCGAGCTTTTTCCATGTCAGCGGCACCTGCGCGATGGGCAGCAGTGAGGCCGCCGTCGTCGACAGCAGGCTGCGGGTGCGCGGCATCGATGGGCTGAGCATCGCCGATGCCTCCGTCATCCCGATCATTCCCACCTGCCACACCCATGCCCCGGTGACGATGATCGGCGAACGCGCCGCCGACTTCGTTCTCGAGGAGGCCTGAAGCTTGCGTGCACTGCGTGAACCCCAAACGAACTGGATGACGGCATGACCACGGATAAGCAAATTGTCGCCGGCGACTACCTTTTGACGATGGACGCTGAAAACCGCGTTGTGTCGGATGGCGCAGTTTTAATCGATGGCAGCGTCATCGAAGCAGTTGCCCCCCTTAGCGAGCTTGTCGCGGCTAATCCCGACGTCCCCGTCCGGAAAATCGCAAATTCCGCAATCATGCCAGGACTGGTCAACGCCCATGCGCATTCCGGCTTTCTGAGGGGTACGGCGGAACACCTGCCGGTGTGGGACTGGCTGACGCTGCACATCAACCCGATGCATCGGGCACTTCAGCCGCATGAAGCCGAGGCCGCGTCCTGGCTCTGCTATGCCGAATCCGTCCTCGCCGGCACGACGACCATTGTCGACATGTGGCGGTTCATGGAGGGCAGCGCCAAGGCGGCGAGCGCAATCGGTAACCGCCTCGTGGCGGTGCCCTATGTTGGCGAACATCCGGAATATAACTATTTCGATACGCTCGACACGAACGAGGCGATGATCGAGACGTGGCACCGCAAGGCCGATGGCCGCGTGAATGTCTGGGTGGGACTTGAGCACCTGTTCTATGCCGACGACGCGGGCCAGCAGCGCGCAATCCAGCTCGCCAAGACCCATGACACTGGTTTCCATACCCACTGCAGCGAAGCAGAAATCGAGCTCGCCGAATTTGACAAGCGCTATGGCAAGCGGCCGATGTATGCGTTGGCGGATCTCGGCTTCTTCGAGGCGCCGCGCACGATGATTGCTCATGGTGTCTGGCTGGATTCCGCCGAGGTTGAGTTCATCTCGAAGTATAACGTCTCGATTGCCCACAATCCCGTCAGCAACATGAAACTCGCCAGTGGAATTGCCCGCGTGGGAGAGATGCTTGCCGTGGGCGTTCCTGTTGGCATCGGCACAGATGGCGAGAAGGAAAACAACAACTTCGATATGTTTGAGGAGATGAAGGTTGCTTCCCTGCTCGGCAAGTTGAAAGACCTTGATGCCGCCGCCATGGATAGCTGGGATGTGCTTCGCATGGCCACTACAACCGGCGCCAAGGCGATCGGCCTCGACCACGAGATAGGCTCGCTTGAGCCGGGCAAGCGCGCCGACCTGATCGCCGTGCGCACGGACACACCGCGCATGACGCCGCTTTTCGGCGAAGGACCGTATTTCAACCTGCAGCACAACCTGGTCCATGCGGTGCGTGGCGGCGATGTCAGCCTCACCATGGTCGATGGCAAGGTCCTCGTCGAAGACGGTCAGCTAAAGACCGGCGATCTCAAGGAGATCATCGCCGAGATCCACCGCATTGCACCGCCGCATTTTGCCCGCCGCGCAGCCTGGCCGGCCGAAAACCGCGAGGGCACCGCGCAATGGACGAAGGCGAGCTGAGGGGATTGATGTGGCCAAGACGACCGACCGTGCAGCACTGAACGAATGGTACGCCGTCGAAACATCGAGGGAGCTGACTACCGAGCCGATCCGCACGCGCTTGCTGGGCCAAGACATTGAACTCTTCCGCCGAGAAACGTGCGAGGTGGTTGTTCGCGAGATCGAAGGCGGCTGGCCTTCCGGTCCAGCACTTCCGGTCCGCGAGAAATACGGTTGCGTATGGACGACGCTCGGGCAACCCAACAAGGAGGTCTTCGACATTACCGAAGCCTTCGAAAGCGACCGCCGCTTTGTCCCGTGCGGCTGGGTGAAGATGCGCGCGTCCGGGCTGAGGGTGGTCGAGAACTTCCTCGACATGGCGCACTTCCCCTTTGTGCACGCGGATATTTTGGGGGCCGAGCCGCATACAGAGGTGCCGGGTTATCTCAGCGAAATCCGCCGCGATGTCGATGAGGTCTGGGCAACCAACTGTACCTTCTTCCAGCCACGCATTGCCGCGACCGAAAGCGAGGGCGGTTTCGTGCAGCTTACGTATCGCGTGCCCACCCCCTTCGTCGTCATGCTCTATCGGGTATGTCCGACTGCACCCGACCGGCTCGATGCAATCGCGCTCTTCATCCACCCGATCGAAGAAGACCTCTGTCGCGCACAGCCGGTGATGTATCTCGTCGACAGCAGTTCGACACAGACGGCTCTGCTCAATTTCGAGCAGGTCATCTTCCTTCAGGATCGCATCATCGTCGAAAATCAGCGGCCCCTGCTTCTCCCGCTTGAGCCACGACAGGAAATTCCGACACGCGCGGACAGCTCCTCCGTCGCCTACAGGCGATGGCTGAAGGAAAAGGGCGTGCTCTTCGGCACGACGGCGGGAGCGCCGTGAGCATGATAGCGGGACAACTCTCAGTGCTTCGTCCGACATCCTTGCGGCAATCGCTGCAGATGGTGATCGAACACGAGGGTGCCCGTTTCGTCGCCGGAGGAACCGCCCTGCAGCTGGAATGGGCAAAGGGATTACCCAAGCCGCCGACGATGATCAGTCTCGGCGACATACCAGGCCTCACGGGCATCTCGCTTTCCGGCGACATGATCCGCATCGGGGCCCTGACACCCTTGTCGACAGTTTGCTCGGATGCCACGATCAATGCCCGCTTGCCGTTGCTAGCGGCGGCTGCACGAACGTTTGCCGCACCCGGCGTCCGCAATCTCGCCACGGTCGGCGGCAATATAACCGGAAGAGCAGGGTGCCTCCTACCGTCATTGCTTGCACTCGATGCCACCCTCGACGTCTCAAGGATCGGCGGCAGAGCGCATGAGAACCTGTTACACTGGCTGTCGCTGCCGATACGACAGGACGAGGTTGTCGAAGCCATTTGCCTGTCGTCGATGGCACCCGACTGTCGCTGGACCCAGCGCAAGACAGGACTGCGGGCCGCGTTCACGCCGAGCATGATCGGCGTTGCCGGCCTGATTGAGCTTGACGGAGACCACGTGCGCACGGGGCGCTTTGCCGTCGGCGGCGGTATCGTGCCACCGGCACGTTTGCGTCGGGCCGAGATGCTGCTTGAAGGTGCATCCTGGAGCAACATCGATTGGGAGGAGCTCAAAGCCCACCTGTTCGAAGAGGTTTGCGCGCCCGATGACGCATTTCGATCTGCACGCTATCGGCGCATGGTTGCTGCCAACGCCTTGACTCAAGGTCTTCGCCCAACCGCGAAAGCGCGGGCACCGGTCAACCTCGTGACCAAAGACAAACACATCGCGGGCGAGATCCTTCTTAGCCGGGCCGAACAGCCACATCGCTGGCACCGGCGCCCCGACGTTGAATCAAAAACGTCCGGGCAACTGCCATACCTGACGGACAAACGCTCCCCGGATATGCTCGTCGGGCGCATCCTACGTGCAGGCCTCCCACACGCCCGCATCGTCTCCATCGACACGAGCGCCGCCGAGGCGCTTGATGGCATCATCGCCGTGGTCACCCATCGCGACATCCAGGGCGAAAACGCCTTCGGTATTGTCGTGCAAGATCAGCCGGCATTGTGTTTCGACAAGGTCCGTCACGCAGGCGATATCGTTGCCGCCGTCGCGGCCCTTGATGCCCAAACGGCCGAGGCGGCTCTGGCTTTGATCAAGGTTGAATACGAGCTGCTTCCCACCGTCAGCAATCCGCAAGCAGCTTTAGCTGAGGATGCGCCAGAGGTGCATGCCGCCGGCAACCTGCAGACCATACTGCATTTTTCCCGTGGGGACATCGCAGTTGGCTTCGAGCAAGCCACCCATATTGTTGAGCGCACCTATGTGACGTCGCGCCAGATGCACGGCTTCTTGGAAACCGAAGGGGGCTATGCACAGGTGGAGCCCGATGGGATGCTTTCCGTCTTCGTCGGCGGTCAGCATGGCGCCCGCGACCGACTGCAGTTGTCTCGTATCCTGGCAATGCCGGAAGACCGAATCCGCGTGGTCACGAGCCCGACGGGTGGCGCCTTCGGCGGCAAGGACGAGCTGACGGTCCAACCGGCGCTGGCACTTCTGGCGGTGAAGTCGGGCCGTCCAGTGCGCATCCAGCTTTCGCGCGCCGAATCCGTCGTCGGCGGCGTAAGGCGCCATCCAATGACGATCCGGATGCGGACCGGATGCGACGCCGATGGTCGGCTCCTTGCACAGGATGTGGACGTGCTTGCCGACGCCGGTGCCTACGCCTCGCTTGGACCAGGTGTGCTCGAAACGGCACTCGAACATTCGGCTGGTCCCTATGTCGTGGAAAATGTCACGACACGCGGCCGGCTGGTTTACACCAACAACGGTCTATGCGGTGCCTTTCGCGGTTTCGGCGCCAATCAGATGACTTATGCGATCGAATGCCAGATCGATACTCTGGCCGAGCTCTGTGGTCTCACGCCGCTGGAAATCCGCCGGCGAAATCTTCGGCAGCCAGGAACGCCCGGCTATTTCGGCCAAGTGGTTGCACCTTCCGAGCGTCTGACCGAGATGCTTGAGGCCGCGGCCGCAAGCCCGCTCTGGAGCGCAGCGACCGAAGATGACGATCCCGACGAAATCTTAGGCGTTGGGATGGCGCTGAACTATCAGGGCAATGGCCTCGGCTCGGTCGTACCAGACCCGGCGGGCGGGCGCTTGAGATTAACCGAGATCGGCATGATCGAAGCAGCCTATGGCCTTGACGAGATGGGGCAGGGGTTGCTGACCTCGATCAAGGCTGCGGTCGCCGCCGAGCTTGGCTGCCACCGCGATGATGTGGAACCGTTGATTGGCGACACCAAGCTCGCCCCCGATTCAGGCTCTACCACGGCATCGCGCGGCGGCTATGTCGTCTGGCAGGTTGCGAGGGCGGCCGCTGAGCGCTTCGTTCCCGACCTGCTGGCCGCCGCATCCGGCCTCCTTGGACGCCCCGCCGAAAGCCTGAGACTGGGAGCTGGCGGTTTCAGCGATGTCAGCAGCAAAGGCGGCGACTTGCTGTTGAGCTACCGGGATCTCTCGCGCGCGCTCGCACCGAATGATTTGCCCGAAGCCACGGTGGCGTTCGACTTCCCGAAGACCGCCTATACCGCCGGAAACGCGCGATACATCTTCTCCTTCGGGGCCTGTCTCGCCCGCGTCGCTGTCAACCGCATCACCGGCGCCGTTCGCGTGCTTGATATCCACCAGCATACTGCAGCCGGTCCGATCATCGATGTCGCGGCCTATCTTGGCCAGATGGAAGGGGGAGCGGTTCAGGGCTTGGGCTTCACCCTGACAGAGAATGCGATCATCAACGACGGTCGCTACCTCACGACAAATCTCGACACCTATATGCTGCCTGGAATACGTGACACGGCGGTAAGCATGTCGGTTTTTGCTCTTGAGGAGCTAGACGAAGGGGATAAACTCGGGCCGCGCGGCGCTGGCGAATTGGGCATTGGGGCGATTAGCCCAGCGATCGCCAATGCGGTTGCCAACGCCATCGACTTTCGGCCGTTGACGATACCGTTCTCGCCCGAGGCAGTCCTCGAGGCCATGAGGGACCGCAAATGAGCTTGGTACTCACCACGCCGGTTTCGTTCCGCCTTAACGGACGTGACCAGGTTATCGACGTTGTGCCCGATATGCGGCTTTCGGATATCCTGCGTGAGGAGATCGGCCTGGCAGCCAGCAAGATTGGCTGCGGGATAGGACGCTGCGGCGCCTGCACGCTCTTAATGAACGGGCAAGCTGTCAACGGCTGCATCGTCATGGCCTGGCAGTTGCAAGGCGCTGAGATTATCAGCCCCGAAGGGCTGCACGACCTCGAGACCGCCACCATCGTCATGGCCGCGCTGGCCGAGGAAAATGCATTTCAATGCGGCTATTGCGCACCCGGTTTCGTGATGGCGCTGACCGCACTCTTCATCGCAAACCCGCAGGCGGCAGAGGCGGAGATATTGACGGCGCTGGAAGGCAACATCTGTCGCTGCACCGGCTATCATTCCATCATACGCGGCGCGCTTAATGCCGCAGACAGACTTTGTGCCGCCCGGTCGGTCGAAGGTATCGGAGATCATCAATCATGACCTTGTCCATTCCCGCCCTCGAACCGTCCACCCACGGTGCTCGAGCGTTCCTCTCCAAACCTCGCAAGACGCTTTTGATCGACGGCTCATGGGTCGATGCCACGTCCGGCCGGACCTTCCCGACATACGACCCTGCCAACGGCCGCCTGCTGGCGGAATTGGCAGCCGCAAACGAGACCGATGTCGATGCCGCCGTTGCCGCCGCCCGGCGCGCTTTAGACGGCGATCCCTGGCGCGGTCTCACCCCATCGGCCCGCGGCAAATTGCTGTGGCGGATCGCCGACCTCATCGATGCGCATGTGGACGAACTTGCCGAACTGGAAACGCTTGATCAGGGCAAGTCTCTGAAAACGGGCCGCTTAGGCGAAATCCCGGCGTCGGCCGAGCAGTTCCGCTATTTTGCCGGATTTGCGACCAAGATTCTAGGCGAGACCATCCCGACATCAATAGGTTACCAACCTGCCGGCAGAAAGATATTCGCCTATACGACGCGTGAGCCCATCGGTGTGGTCGCGGCGATCACGCCATGGAATTCGCCGATGCTGATGGCGGCAATGAAGCTTGCCCCGGCACTGGCGGCCGGTTGCACAGTTGTTCTGAAGCCCGCCGAGGAGACGTCGCTGACGGCCCTCCGGCTCGGTGAATTGATGATCGAAGCCGGATTGCCGGCCGGCGTTGTCAACATCGTGACCGGCCTTGGTGAAACGGCGGGGGCCGCGCTCACAGGTCATCCTGACGTCGACAAGGTGGCCTTCACCGGCTCCACCGAGGTCGGCAAGCTGATCGTCGGCGCGGCGCGGGGCAATCTCAAGAAGCTGACACTCGAGCTTGGCGGGAAGTCGCCGGCGATCGTCATGCCCGATGCGGATATGGACCTTGCCATACCCGGCATCGCGCGAGGTATCTTTGCCAATGCCGGTCAGGTTTGCGTCGCCGGCTCTAGGGTTTATGCAGATCGCTCCGTCTATGAACGCCTGGTGGAAGGTCTTGCGCGTGAGGCCGACAAGCTGAGGCTTGGGCACGGCCTCGATCCCCAGACCGATCTGGGCCCGCTGGTCAACCGCAAGCAGGCCGATCGTGTTGCAGGTTTCATCAGCGAAGCGGCGACCGACGGCGTGGAGATTGTCGCCGGAGGCGCGCAGGCGGGCGAGGAGCAGACCTTCTATCGCCCGACCGTCGTAACAGGCGTGCGCCAGGACATGCGCATGATGCAGGAGGAAATCTTCGGGCCGGTGGTCGCGGTCACGCCGTTCGACGATGTCGATGAGGCGATCAGATACGCCAACAATTCGCCCTATGGGCTTGCCGCCAGCGTCTGGACAGCGGACCTCAGCGCCGCGCATCGGCTTTCCGCCCGCGTCCGTTCCGGTACGGTCTGGATCAACTGCCATTCTTACTTCTCGCCGGAACTTCCCAAGGGCGGACACAAGCAATCGGGCTGGGGCTACGAGAATGGTGCTCCAGGCCTCGAAAATTACCTGGAGCTCAAAACTGTCTGCGCGGTAATTTAGCGCCTATCAGCATTGGAGCGCGGGGAAGATCATCAAATTCGCGCTGACGCATCGGTCACGTTTTGGGAGCTGACTGTATAATCGCTGGAAGGTTGGGTAGTGACCCGGTTTCGCAACTGGCTGTCGCGCGCGATCGAGCACCCCAACCGTTCGACCGGGTCGTCTGCCCGATCCGCTGGACAGACGTGGAGGACAAGCGCCCGGCCGTCCTCGCGACGCTCGCCGCCAAGATCATCATGGCGGCGCTGAGTTGGTCGGCAAGGCGGGCACAGGCGCCACTTGTGTTTTCAGTGAGCTGTCGTCAAATGTGCTAGCGTCGGTTCGATTCGCATCACGTTCGTCCTCGGTCAATCCGGTCTCATAAGCCGTTCGTAGATTTCAAATCTTCAAAAGGTACGCGCTGCATGAGAGTTTAGTTCGCCGTCGTTGCTATTCGTTCGACATCGACCGACGTCTCACCTCCCACTGGCGGAACTGTTCGCTGATCATTTTGCGACGCTCTTCTCCGCAATGGGTCGGAGCCACTTGGTGACCCATTATCAGGCGAACTTTCACGCGCACGCGTTTGGGCACTGGCTTCGACTTCGGTGAGCGTGAGCTAACAAATGGCGCCTTCAAATGCCAATCAACGTTATCAGGCGTGAACCCCAAGTACGGGCGTTCACACCCAGGAACCGCCGCCCAGACTGGCGGGGCATCTCATGAAGGAAGTACTGCGCAGCGTCACACGCGGAACTGTTTTGTCACAATCAAGTATCGCCTCGCGCTTTAGGTCAACGGCCGCAACCTGGCAATTGACAGGAACCGTGCGACCCGCCTTTCGTGATCGACCTCGCGCTTTCGGATGTCGGCGTCGCAATTTCGCGGCACTGCTTTTCAAGGTCATTAGTTGGTGGCTATAAGCTTGCCACGAGGGGGACCGCACTGAATACCTCAGCGCGGTCTCAGCCATTCCATCAAAATGCGCGCTGAAGCCGGAAGAAACCCGTTGTCACGTCGCTGCCCTGATCTTGGTAGAGGTAGTTCACTGTTGCCTTTGCATATAGATTCTCGACGAGTTCATAGTCGAGCGTGACGCCAACCTTCCACGCATCGTTGTTGTCGTTGAAATCACCACCGATGATGCCGTAGTGGCCGTAGTACTGGAACCCTGGAGTGATCTTTACTTTGTCGGTCGGGGCAATGGCGTATTGAACTGCAGCGATCCATTCGGCCGTCTGATAATACGAATTCGGAGCGCTGGAATAAATCCCGGCGAAGCCGAGCGTTCCTGGGCCGATGGCTACGTTACCCATCGCGCGGATTGCGCCTTCTTCATTATCGGTGTCGTAGCCACCCGTGATCTGGTAGCTCAGTGCACCGACCTTGCCGCCAACACCGAACGCAATGCCGACGTTGTTGGGAGCCTCGCCCGCGCTGTAATACCCATCTTCGAGTTCGTCGACGCTGACCCCGGTGTAGAAGTTGCTGGACTCGTACTGGTAGCGGATTGAATTATGGAGAGTGACCTTGCTCTTGATATCGTCAGTATCGCCAGACAGGTCATCGTCCCACCAACTATAGAACAAGCCGGCGCGCAGACCCGCGATGTCGATGTAGGC
>NZ_DDHH01000042.1:0-20191 GCF_002338015.1 Rhizobium sp. UBA1881 | reverse complement strand
GAATCCGGCTCCGGCAAGTCCGTGACGGCCCGCACCGTCATGGGGCTCTTGTCGAAGCGCGCCGTCGTCGCGCCGAAATCGACCGTCGACTATGACGGCGCCAATATCCTGAAATATGCCGAGCGCGAGCGCCGCAAACTGCGCGGCGACCGCATCTCGATGATCTTCCAGGAGCCGATGAGCTCGCTGAACCCGATCTACACGATCGGCAGCCAGATCGTCGAAGCGATCCGCGTCCACCGCAAGGTGAGCAAGAAGCAGGCGGAAGCGCGTGCGCTCGAGCTTCTGAAGCAGGTGCAGATCCCCGATCCCGAAGCGCGCCTGAAGCAGTATCCGCACCAGCTGTCCGGCGGCCAGCGACAGCGCGTGATGATCGCCATGGCGCTCTCTAATGATCCTGACGTGCTGATCGCCGACGAGCCGACCACCGCGCTCGACGTGACGGTTCAGGCGCAGATCCTCAACCTCATCCGCAATCTGCAGAAGGAAATGCGGATGGCGGTGATCCTGATCACCCACGACCTCACCGTTGTCCGGCAGTTCTCCGACTACGTCTACGTGATGCAGCATGGCGAAATGCGCGAGCACAACACGACGGAAAGGCTCTTCGCCAATCCGCAGCACAGCTACACCAAGCATCTTTTGAGCTCCGAGCCGCGCGGCCAGGCGAACCCGTTGCCCGAGGGCTCCGAGGTCATTCTCGACGCCAAGGGCGTGCGCGTGTCCTTCATGATGCGCCACGGCAGCTTCTTCAAGCCGGAGTTGAAGGAGCTCGTGGCCGTCGACAGCCTGGGGCTGACGCTGCGCAAGCACGAAACGCTTGGCCTCGTCGGCGAATCCGGTTCCGGCAAGACGACCTTGGGGCAGGCGCTGTTGCGGTTGAACGATGCCGACAATGGCGAGATCTATTTCGACCGCCAGCCGATCCACGGCAAGTCGCGCAGCGAGATGCGGCCGCTGCGCTCGCGCATGCAGATCGTCTTCCAGGATCCGTTCTCATCGCTCAATCCGCGCATGACGATCGGCCAAATCATCGAGGAAGGACTTGTCGTCAACAAGCTCGGCGCGACCAAGGCCGAGCGGCTGGACCGTGTGCGCGAGGCGCTGATCGCGGCGGGCATGCCCGGCAATATCCTGTCGCGCTTTCCGCATGAATTCTCTGGCGGCCAGCGCCAGCGTATCGCCATTGCCCGCGCCATCGCGCTCGAGCCGGAGTTTATCCTGCTCGACGAGCCGACATCGGCGCTCGATCTTTCGGTGCAGGCGCAGATCATCGAGCTCTTGCGCAAGCTGCAGGACGAGCGCGGCCTCAGCTATCTCTTCATTTCGCACGATCTCAAGGTCGTGCGTGCCCTCTGCCACCGGGTGATTGTCATGCAGCATGGCAAGATCATGGAAGAGGGACCCGTCAACGAAGTTCTCACCAATCCCAAGACCGCCTACACCGAACGGCTCGTCAAAGCCGCTTTCGAGGTAGCCTGATTGCCAATGCCGGAGGATATTATGGCAAGAAACCCCAAGATCACCTTCATCGGAGCTGGTTCCACCGTCTTCATGAAGAACATCATCGGCGACGTGCTGCAGCGACCCGCGCTGTCGGGCGCGACCATCGCCCTGATGGACATCAATCCGCAGCGCTTGGAAGAAAGCGCCATCGTCGTCAACAAGCTGATCTCGACGCTGGGCGCAAAGGCCAAGGCCGAGACCTATTCGGACCAGCGCAAGGCGCTGACAGGTGCCGACTTCGTGGTCGTCGCCTTCCAGATCGGCGGCTATGAGCCCTGCACGGTCACCGACTTCGACATTCCGAAGAAGTTCGGCCTGCGCCAGACGATTGCCGATACGCTCGGTGTCGGCGGTATCATGCGCGGCCTGCGCACCGTGCCGCATCTGTGGAAGATCTGCGAGGACATGCTCGTGGTCTGCCCCGAGGCAATCATGCTGCAATACGTCAACCCGATGGCGATCAACACCTGGGCGATCGCCGAGAAGTATCCCACCATCAAGCAGGTCGGCCTCTGCCACTCGGTTCAGGGCACGGCGATGGAACTCGCCCACGATCTCGATATCCCCTATGAGGATATTCGCTACCGCTCGGCCGGCATCAACCACATGGCCTTCTACCTGAAGTTCGAGCATCGCCAGCCCGACGGCTCCTACAAGGACCTCTATCCCGATCTCGTGCGCGCCTACCGTGAAGGTCGCGCTCCGAAGCCGGGCTGGAACCCGCGTTGCCCGAACAAGGTGCGCTACGAGATGCTGACCCGCCTCGGCTATTTCGTCACCGAAAGCTCCGAGCATTTCGCCGAGTACACGCCGTACTTCATCAAGGAAGGCCGCGAGGACCTGATCGAGAAGTTCGGCATTCCGCTCGACGAATATCCGAAGCGCTGCATCGAGCAGATCGAGCGCTGGAAGGGCCAGGCGGAAGCCTATCGCTCGGCCGACAAGATCGAGGTCAAGCAGTCGAAGGAATATGCCTCCTCGATCATCAATTCGGTCTGGACCGGCGAACCCTCCGTGATCTACGGCAACGTCCGCAACAACGGCTGCATCACCTCGCTGCCGGAGAATTGCGCCGCCGAAGTTCCATGCCTTGTCGATGCATCCGGTATTCAGCCGACTTTCATCGGTGATCTGCCGCCGCAGCTGACCGCTCTGATGCGCACCAACATCAACGTGCAGGAACTGACGGTTCAGGCGCTGATGACTGAAAATCGCGAGCACATCTACCATGCAGCGATGATGGACCCGCATACCGCGGCCGAACTCGACCTCGACCAGATCTGGGCGATGACGGATGAACTGCTGGCCGCGCATGGCGACTGGCTGCCGGCATGGGCGCGCACCGCGCGCAAGGTTCAGGCCGCCTGACCAACTCTCTCCCGGTCACGGCCTCAAGAAGTCCCGCGGCTCAGCCGCGGGGCTTTTTTTAGCGTCTCTGAATTGGCGGCGGTTGTGGCTGGGGCTGGGGCTGTTGCTGACGTTGGTTCAACGGCAGCACATCCTGGAAACCGATCTCGGGGCAGCCGCGAACATTGGCGAAGATGATGTCGCGCCGTTCGCCCCATTCCGTCAGTCCCCGGAGCGTCAGCGTGTCGTTGTCCTGATAGACCACATTGGTGCGGATGATACCGGCACGTCGCGCGAGGTTCTTCGCCTGGCTGACATTGCACTGCCCCTCGGACGGCGCCACGCTCCATATGGAGGTTCCCCGGCCGTCGTTCTGCCAGCCTTGGGCTGACACTAGCGTCGGCGCCAGCGCGGTCAGAAGCAGGAATGTCGTGCGGAACGTGGCTCTCAAGATCGGCGACCCCATGTTGCGATGGTCCCGTCATAGCATGGGATCATGACCACGACGGAAACGCAGCCGGTAAAATTAGCCAGGAATGGAAATGCATGAACAGGCAGGCGATTTCGGTTCGGACAATTGAACAAATCAAAATATTCGATATACAACAGTAATACGCATTTCATCTTCCGCGAACGGGATCCATATGAGCCGCAACTTTCTTGTCGTCGATCCCGAGGAGGGCATGCCCATTTTGAAGGGGCTGGCATCGCCGGCAAGGGTTTCCGTATTGAAGCTTCTGCACGAAAAGGGGCCGCTCAACGTCAACGAAATCGCTGATATTCTTGAGCTGCCGCAGTCCAGCGTCTCGACCAATGTGCAGATGTTGGAGGAGGCGGGGTTGATCCGCACCGAGACGCAAAAGGCGCGCAAGGGCAACCAGAAAGTCTGTCATAGCGTCTATGATGAGATCCTTGTCGTCTTCAAGAATGAAATCAAGGAAACCGAACCGGATGCGATCGAGGTGGCGATGCCGCTTGGCCTGTACACCAGCTACGATGTGACCGCGCCCTGCGGTCTCTGCTCGGTGGATGGGATCATCGGTCTGCTCGACGTACCCAACACTTTCCTTGATCCGGATCGCATGAAGACGGCGCTGATATGGTTCACTCGGGGTCATGTCGAATACCAGTTTCCCAATAATGCCAGGCTGACCAACACCCCCATCCGCGAGATCGAGTTCGTCATGGAACTGAGCTCCGAAGTGCCCGGCACCAGCGCCGACTGGCCCTCTGATATCACGCTCACGGTCAATGGTATCGATATTGGCACCTGGACGTCCCCCGGCGATTTCGGCGACAAACGCGGGGTTTTCACGCCGGATTGGTGGAAACTGAAGGGTTCGCAGTACGGCAAGCTGAAGAGCTTCCGCATCAACGACGAGGGCGCCTTCGTCGATGGACTGCGCATTTCCGACGTGGCGCTTTCGGATCTGAAACTCGACGAGCATCACTCGATTCGCCTGCGCATCGGGGTTCGCGATGACGCAAAGCACCCTGGCGGCATCAATATTTTCGGTCGTGGTTTCGGCAATTACGATCAGGACATCCTGCTGCGTATCAGAACACGCTAGACTGTACCCGATTTTCTGAATTTTGCCCTTGACCCCGGCCGAGGCTTCCGCTTTATTCACCTCAAATTGTGATATGGATCACAAAGAATGATATAGTGGAGGGTATCATGAAGGCTGCGGTCACCGCGCATAGCAAGTACACGATCTCGGACATCGACCCGCGCCTGTACGGCTCGTTCATCGAGCACCTCGGTCGCGCCGTCTACACCGGCATCTACGAGCCCGACCATGCGACCGCCGACGAAAACGGCATGCGCAAGGATGTGATCGATCTCGTCAAGGAGCTGAACGTTCCGATCGTGCGTTATCCCGGCGGCAACTTCGTCTCGGCCTATAACTGGGAAGACGGTATCGGCCCCAAGGAAAGCCGCCCGACGCGCCTCGACCTTGCCTGGCACACCTCCGAAAGCAACCAGGTCGGCATGCACGAATTCGCCGAATGGTGCGTCTCGGCCAAGACCGAGATGATGCTCGCCGTCAACCTCGGCTCTCGCGGCCTGGATGAAGCCCGCAACTTCCTCGAATACGTCAACCATCCCGGCGGCAGCGAGTGGAGCGACAAGCGTATCGCCAACGGCCGCGCCGAGCCTTGGGACGTGAAGCTCTGGTGCCTCGGCAATGAGATGGACGGCCCCTGGCAGATCGGCCACAAGACGGCCGACGAATATGGCCGACTGGCGCATGAGACCGCCAAGGCCATGCGCGCCTTCGACAGCTCGCTGGAGCTGGTCGTCTGCGGCTCGTCCAATGCCCACATGCCGACCTATCCCGAATGGGAAGCGACCGTTCTCGACCACACCTATAACGAGGTCGATTATATCTCGCTGCACATGTATTTTGAGAACCGCGCCAAGAACACGGCCAACTATCTTGCCCGCAGCATCGAGCTCGACAACTACATTGGCACGGTCGCCGGCGTCATCGACTACATCAAGGCGAAGAAGCGCTCGACCAAGGACGTTTATATCTCTTTCGACGAGTGGAACGTATGGTACCACTCCAAGGAACGCGACAAGGCGACGCTCGCCGGCGCCAATGGCTGGCCGCATGCGCCGGCGCTGCTCGAGGACGATTATAACTTCGAGGACGTGCTGCAGGTCGGCTGCATCCTGAACACCTTCATCAACCGCGCAGACGTGGTGAAGATCGCCTGCCTCGCGCAGCTGGTCAACGTCATCGCTCCGATCATGACGACGCCGGGCGGTGCCGCATGGCGCCAGACGATCTTCTATCCCTACTACTTCGCTTCGGTTTATGGCCGGGGCACGGCGCTGAAGTTGATGGTCGACAGCCCGGCCTACGAGGTCGAGGATGTCGGCAGCGTGCCATACCTCGACGTCTCGGCCGTCCATGACAAGGACGCCAAGACGGTCACCTTCTTCATCGTCAACCGCCACGGCACGGAAGCGCTCGATCTCGACGCCAGCCTGCTCGGATTCGGCAACCTCAGCGTCATCGACGACCAGGTCGTCGCCCATTCGGATCTCACCATCACCAACACGGCCGAAAAGCCGAACAATGTGGTGCCGGTGAAGGCGAGTGGTTCGGCATTCGCCGATGGCAAGCTGACGGCGAAGATCGCGCCTTTGTCCTACCGCGTGATCCGGCTGCAGGCTTGATCCATTAAATCACGATAGCTGATACATATCGAAGATATGTTGACATCGTAATTGTATGATTTAACGTCAGCGAACCAGATTTGACGTGCCACTGGGAGGAGAAGATGGGAGCAACCGCTTCTGTTTTGGCACCTTCATGGACGAAAGGCGGCCTGCTTCTCGAAGCAGGCGCTATTCGCGCCGTTTCGTGCCAGCCATGTGTTCATATCGGATTTTCAGATTCTGACTGCAGCTTGGGAGCAGCCGGATGACGGCCAATATCGAAATCACCAATGTCAGCAAGCGCTACGGCTCGATGACCGTGCTCGACGGCCTGTCGCTGTCGATCAAGGCCAATGAGTTCATGGTCTTTCTCGGCCCGTCCGGCTGCGGAAAGTCCACGCTTCTGAGAATGATCGCCGGGCTCGAAAGTGTCGATGAAGGCACCATCTCTATCAACGGCGAGCGTATCGATACGCTGCCGCCCGGCCAGCGCGACATCGCCATGGTGTTCCAGAGCTACGCGCTCTATCCGCACATGACTGTTGCCGACAACATGGCCTTCGGGCTGCGCAACATCGCGGTCCCCTCTGACGTGATCTCGGCGCGCGTGGCGGAAGCCGCCCGCATGCTGGAGATCGGGCACCTCTTGGAGCGCAAGCCCGGCCAGCTCTCCGGCGGCCAGCGCCAGCGCGTCGCCATCGGCCGCGCCATTGTCAAGGAGCCGAAGGCATTCCTCTTCGACGAGCCACTGTCGAACCTTGATGCGGCGCTGCGCGTGCGCACCCGCGTCGAACTCGCACAGCTTCGCAATCGCGTGAAGTCGACAATGATTTTTGTCACCCATGACCAGATCGAGGCGATGACGCTGGCCGATCGCATCGTCGTCATGAACAACCGCAAGATCGAGCAGATCGGCTCGCCGATGGAGATCTATTCCCGTCCGGCCAGCCGCTTCGTCGCCACCTTCGTCGGCTCGCCGACGATGAATTTCCTCGACGTTGGGATCTCCGAAGAGAGCGGCTTCGTCAGCGCCAAACTGCCTGACGGCACGCAGCTCAAGACCGCCATCCGCGCTGCCGGCATCAAAGGCGGCAGCCATGCGCTTGGCATCCGCGCCGAGGCGGTGAAGCTCGCCGACGGCGTTCCCGCCACCACGACGGGCAAGGTCGACGTGCTCGAGCGGCTGGGCGACCGCACGCTGCTCTATACCAGGCTCACGGATGGCAGCGTCATCGTCGCCGAGGATATTGGCAACAGCCGTGTCGCGATCGGCGATGAGGTGGGGCTGACGCTTGATGGCAGCAGAACGCATCTCTTCGACGCCGAGGGGCGCGCCTGGCACAATGAGGAGCCGGGGCATGACTGAGACAACGCTGTCTGGCACCGTCACGCTCGCCAAGGCTTCCGCGCGCCTGAAGGTGCAGAACATCAATGCGCCGCTTTGGCGCAACGCCATCTTCGTTCTGCCCTATCTGTTCTTCTTCGTGACATTGCTGGTCGTGCCGCTGTTCTGGGGCATCTGGCTGAGCCTCCACAAGGCGGATGCCTTCGGCGTTGGCCGCTTCGTCGGCATCTACAATTACTTCCGGCTGTTTCGCGACAAGATCTTCATCCAGGCGATCGGCAACACCTTCTATTTCGTGCTGCTCACCGTGCCTGCGCTCGCCATCATCGGCCTGATGCTGGCACTCGCCTTGAACCGCAAGACGCGGACGGCTGCTGCTTTGCGTACGATCTATTTCTCCTCATCGGTTTTGTCGGTCACCATCGTCACGCTGATCTGGCGCATCGTCTTTATCGGCAATTTCGGCCTGCTCGCCACCATCTACGGCTGGTTCGGCGCCACGCCGCCGGCGTTTCTCTCGGATCCGAAGCTGGCGATGATCGGTATCGCGATCGCGACCATCTGGTGGTGCATCGGTCTGCCGATGATGCTCTTCCTCTCCGCCTTGCAGCAGATCCCGGGCGATATCTACGAGGCGGCAGCGCTCGACAATGCCAGCCGTTGGCGCACGCTCTGGTACATCACGCTACCGTCCATCCGCCGCACCTTCGCATTGGTCGTGATCATCCAGATCGTCCTGCAGTTCCAGCTGTTCGGCCAGGCCAAGCTGATGACCATGGGCGGTCCGAACAACGTCTCCAAGCCGATCGTTTTCTACATCTACGAGGCGGCCTTCACCAAATGGGACCTCGGGCTGGGTGCTGCTGCCTCTGAAATCCTCTTCATGCTGATCCTCATCGCTGCCATGGCGCAGTACGTCATTTCGCGCCGGAAGGGAGAAGAAGGATGAGTGTCGCAACAGGTGGCAACATGGTCGGCCGTTCGCTGGGCGACCGCGTGATCCTTTTCCTCGCCATCCTCTGCGCGCTGGTGATGCTTGCGCCGGTGCTGTGGGTGATCGGCCTGTCGCTGAAGGAAAACAAGGAACTGATGGCGGATATGAACTCCGTCTTCAACGCACCTTACACGATCAACAACTATATCAACATCTTGGCGACCTCGTCTGTGTTCCGCTGGGTGCTGAACAGCGTGGTCGTCGCTGGCGGGCTTACCATCGGCACGCTGGTGCTCTCGTCGCTCGCAGGCTACGGTTTCGCGCGGCTGAACTTTCCCTATCGCAACACGCTGTTCATCATCGTGCTCCTGGGGTTGGCGGTTCCGGAACAGGCAGTGCTGATCGCCCGCCACCAGCTGTTCAGCTGGCTGAAGTTCCACAACACCTATCACGGGCTGATCCTGCCCGGCCTGTCGGCGCCCTTCGGCGTGTTCCTGATGACGCAGTATTTCCGCGCTATCCCCAAGGAGCTCGACGAGGCGGCACTGCTCGACAATGCGAGCCGCTTCAAGATCTTCTGGAAAGTGCTTCTGCCGCTGACGGTTCCCGCACAGGCGACGCTCGGCATATTCACCTTCCTCGGCGCCTGGAACGATTACTTCTGGCCGCTGATCTCGGGCACCAAGAAGGAAATGTATACGCTGACGGTCGGCATCGCCTCGACACAGACCAACTTCGCGCAGTCGGAAGGCCTCGGCTTCCTGATGTCGCAGGCGGTCTTTGCCAGCGCGCCGATTCTCGTTCTCTACCTGTTTTTCCAGAAATACATCGTGACGGCAGTCTCCGGCGCCGCTGTGCGCTGAGACTTGAAGCGATGACGTCGCAACCGGCTTCCGGGGAGGAGGCCAGCCAAAGGGGCAAAGCCCCAAAGAGGAGGAGAAGGGCATGACACATCACTTCAGGAAATACATGCTGGCGGCGGCGTCCGTGATCGCGCTCGTCGGCGCGTCGCCGGCATTCGCCGCAACCGAGCTCACGGTGCAGCGCTTCTTCGGCGCCTGCGATGCCGATTGGGGCAAGAACACCGATGTCAGCAAGGCGGTCGGCGAGTGCGGCATCATCACCTCGCTGATCAATAAGTTCAACGCCGACAATCCCGATGTGCACGTTACAGTGACCACGGTCGAATGGCCGGGTTATGACCAGCTGACCGCGCAGTTCGCCGCTGGCGATCCGCCCGATATCGTCACCATCCACCAGTCGGTTCTCGCGGATTACCAGAGCAAGGGCCTGATCATGCCGCTCGACGACGTGCTGAAGTCCGTGGGCGTCGCACCGACCGATTTCACCGACGCCAGCCTCGGCGGCGTGACCAAGGACGGCAAGATTTACGGCCTGCCGATCGACAACTGGACCATGCTCTACCACATCAACATGGACCTCTTCAAAAAGGCTGAACTGGTCAACGCCGACGGCACGCCGAAGCTGCCGACCAGCCCGGAAGAGTTGCTCGCTCAGGCCAAGCAGTTCAAGGAAAAGACCGGCAAGCCTTACTTTGTTCAGAATCTCGCCAACGAGGTCGCGCTCTACACGCGCAACCTCTACACCTATCTCTTCCAGCAGGATTCCGCCTTCTTCGCGGATCCGAAGCAGGTGAAGATCAATACGCCCGAGGCCAAGAAGGTGCTCGAGATGTACAAGGCGATCTACGACAATGGCGACACGGTCAAGGATCTCGACTACGCCGCCAGCATCAATGCCTTCCTCGCCGGCGAAGGCGGCGTGCATCTGAACGGCACCTGGGTGATCGGCGATCACCTGGGTGATCGGCGATTACAACGCCTCATCCGAAACGGCAGGCACGGCGCTCAACAAGGGCGGCTACGCTGTCTACCCGTATCCGCAGCTCTTCGCCGGCAAGAAGGCGCAGTACGCGGATGGCCACAGCTGGGCCGTGTCGACCAAGGACCGTTCCGATGAGGAAAACGCCGCGATTGGCAAGTTCCTGAAGTTCTTCCACGACAATGATTTCGACTGGTCGCGCACCGGTCATCTGCCGGCGGTCAAGGCTGTTCTCGACTCCAAGGAGTTCAAGGCCCTGCCGCATCGCGACACGATCGCCTCGATCGCAACGCTCGGCACCGCATTGCCCTCGACCGTTCAGCGTCAGTTCGCGATCCAGGACATCATCGGCCAGGAAATGAGCGCCGCAATCACCGGTCAGAAGGATGTCGATGCAGCGCTTACCGACATGGAGTCGCGCATCAACGAGTTGCTTGCCAACATCTAAGGCTCACTCTCTCCCGAGCCGAAGAGCAGATGCCCGCCGCAGGTCTCGCGGCGGGCATTTTCGTTTTTGTTTACTTGCCGAGGCCGATCTTGCCGTCCTCGTAAATCCGGACCTTAACGTCCTCGTAGGAATGAAGTGTCGGATGCGAGGTCTCGAGGTCGTGGTGCTGCGTCGCCGTGATGACCAGAACATCGGAGCCGGCCGCTTCGCCTGCCAGGATACCTGCCTGCACATCTTCGAACACAAGGCATTCGCTCGGGCTGAAGCCCAGGCGCTCGGCGCCTAGGATGTAGCATTGCGGATTGGGCTTGCCGATCTCCACATCTTCAGCGGTCACGATGAATTTCGGGATCGGTAGACCGGCGGCTTCCAGGCGCTTATGCGCAAGCCGAAGCGGCGACGAGGTCACGATTGCCCAGCGATCAACCGGCAGCGCGGCCAGGAACGCGGCGGCGCCAGGCAGCGCAAAAACGCCTTCGACATCGTTGATCTCGGCTTCGGTGATGGCGGCTGCTTCCGCGACCGGATCGACGCCAGGCAGGTTCAGCTTCGCGATGGTGTCGACTCCGCGCGCGCCGTGCATGGTCGGAAGGAACGCTTCGACATCAAGTCCCTGCCGTGCGGCCCATGCGCCCCAGACACGCTCGGCGGCGAGTAGGGAGCTCAGGATCGTGCCGTCCATGTCGAAAAGGAAGGCGGAGTAGGGGCGGTCGAAGCAGGAAGGCGTGGTATCCGACAATGGACGAGCTTTCTCATCTGTGACGGACAAACGCGCTCGCCCGTCTTCGTTTTCTTGCCAGCGGGGATACCCGATCCGCCCTGACATTGAAACCGCCCGGAAAGAGAAAACCTGCCACCGCAAGCCTGATCAGTGGAGATCAAGGCTGAGCTGCTGGCCTTTGATCTTGGGCAGCGGCAGGCCGATTTCGATCTTGCCGAAAACGCGGCGTCTTCGTTCGGCGTCACGCTCTCGCTCTGCTCGCGACGCGGCCACGACCGCCAATGCGTTTGCTATGACTTCCTCAGTTCTTGTCATACGCTTACCTCGCTATTTGTTCTTGTTATGTTCTATTTTTAGAAGAACGTCAAGAGCGACAAGCTAGAGCACGCTTTGCGGGGGGGGGGATGACTGCGGGCACGCCACGCGGATCACGGGGATTTACAGGGCTTATTGTTTGCCTTCGGGATGCGTCGCATCCTTCAGATCCGCGAGGCCACGGTATCCATCCTTGCTGCCGACCGCTGCGGCGGCATTGAAGATGCGCTCGGCGTCTCCGTACATCTGCAGGTTCATATAGCTGTAGCCCCGCAGCACCATCAGATCGATGCGCTCCTGCTGCAACTGCGCGCGCTGGTCCAGATAGACAAGAGCTTCGCGGTAGCGTTTCGCGGTGAAGGCGGCCAGCGCGCGATCGGCGAGGATGGAAACCTGCAGTTCAGCTGCTCGCTGGCGGGTCTGCGGCGCTTTGGTTGCCGCGACCGCGGCATTGTTGGAAAGCCCGGCGCGCAGATAGGCCAAGCTCTGGCCATAGGCAGCGTCCTCGCGGACCTTGCGGGTGGGGCTGGCGAGTGCCGCCTCGAAGGCCTCGACGGCTTCCATCGGGCGGTTCAGGTCCATCAGGCACCAGCCGCGGTTCAGCGCGCTTTGTGGATCGAGCAGGCGCGCATCGACGGTCGTCGAGCATCCGCGAGCTTGACGCGCCCCCCGCGTGGCAGGGGCGGTTCGCGACGCCTGCTGTATCGGCTCTGCCTGTCGCGGTATCGAGCGTTGGGCCGGCGTGGCTGCAGCAACCACGGGAGCGGGCGCGGCGATCACTTGCGGCTGGTAGGTCTGCGTCTGCGGCGCCTGAACCTGTTGCGACTGGACCTGCTGAAGCTGCGGAGCCTGACCGGGTCCGGGAAGCGGCGCGCGCACTTGCGGCGTCAGCGCTGAAGTCTCGCCAAGCTGTGCGATGCGCGTCGAGCGCCCAGCCCACAGGCGCTGCACTTCCGCGACGCCGCCGTGGTCATTCAATTGCTCGCGGGTGATTACCAGGCCGTAGGCCGACGGTTCGTCATCCGGTTTCCAGCGCAGCGCCGTTTCAAACCAGCGCGCAGCCGTCTGCGGCTGATTGAGCGAGCGTGCGTACCAGCCGAATTGTTGCGCTGTCGGCACATATTTCTGCGCGATGATCTCGGTCGCGATACGGCTCAGCACCTCCTCGGGGATATTCGCCGGCGGCTGCAGTGCCATGAGGTTGGCGGTGGCGGCGAGATAGGTTGCGGTTGCGTCCTTGGAATCGCCGCGCCACTTGTACATGACGTCTTCGGCTTCCTGTTCCTTCTTTTCCGCGATCAGAGCCAGTGCCAGGCCCTGCGAAGCGCTGGCGGAATCTTCCTTTGCGCGTGCGGCGCGGAACCACTTTTCCGCGTCTGCATAGTTCTCGCGGCGCAGGTGATACCAGCCGAGCAGGAGATTGTCGGAAGCCAGCCCCTGCGTCTCGGCCAACCGCTGCACCAGGGTCAGGTAGTCTGGAGAGACCGCGAGGTCGGGATTGGCGTTGCCGGCGGCAACGAAATTGCGCGCGAGGTCGTCGCGAATGCTGTCGAACTCCCGACCGCCGTTTCCATCCGGACGCTCAAGGCCAAGCAGGACCTGCATCGGCGCGTAGGCCAACAGGCCGGACGCCTTTTGCATGGTCGCCAGACGCTCCTGCGGGTTGGTGCAGGTCTTCAGAATGTAGGTATAAGCATCTTGCGCCCGCTGCGTACGGTCCGTGCGGGCAAAGGCTTCTGCCACGCGCCACAGCACGTCGATATCGGCGCAGGTGAGCAGGCTTGGCGTCGCCGCGCCGATCTGCACAACGGTCGCATATTGTTTCAGATCAGAGGCGTTCACCAGGCGTGCACGCGCTTCCGCGACGTCCAGCCGGTCAAGGAGGTCGGCTGGTGGCTGCCAGCCGGCTTCAGCGCCCTGTCGGTCGGCGATCGCCTTGCGAAGCTCGGCGTAGCGGCCCTCGGAATAGAGCTGCCACATCGCCTCAAGCTGCTTGTCGCCGCTCTGGGGAACCGCGAGCGGATCCGCCGGCGGAACCCAGTTCGGATAGAGCGCCTGAAGTCGCGATATCTCGGCCTGTAGTCTCGCTTTGTCGCCACGGCTCGCGAAATAGCGAAGCGCGCTCTCGTCGACCTTTGGCGCCGCAGGCTGCGGGTTTGTCGGCGCGGCTGCCGGTCTCTGCGCTGCCGGCTGTTGTGGCTGCGGCTGTGCTTGGGCGACGGCGTCTGGCTGCGGGGCGGCGAGTTCGTCTTGCGGCTGTGCGTTGATTGGGGCTTGCGCGCCTGCCGTTGCCTGTATCTGCTCGGCGATCGACTGCATGTCAGCCGGCTGCTTGGGTGGACTGTCAGGCCCACTGATCCGCCCCATCAGCATTAGTTGGGGTGCTGCGGGCTGGTTGAGGCCGAGCATATCCTGAATGGCAGCGCGATCCTTCAGCGCGGTGACAAGACCTGCCACCACCACTGCGACCGACACTGCGACAAGCGAGGATTTCAAAGGCACTCTGGATGTTTCTCCGCGACGAAGGCCAACCCCAGGAGTTGAAGGGTTGATGGATAGTAGAGCGATGGCGCGAACTGCCGGGACGACGCGGGCAGCTTCGTTCCTTGTGCTACACAGGCCACAACATCGTTAACAATTCGATAACCAGCGTCATCAAGTGATTGTTTCGGCTGGCCGTCTGTCAAGTTGATCGTTGCCGGCGCGCCATTGCCGGCGGTCATTCCCGAGGACAATCGTAAGAGCAGTTCCTTGTCCGAAACTCCCGCCCGGGCGAGGTAGAGGGGAATACGTATGGCGTTGTAGCCGAACTCCACATCGAAACCCTCGGCCGGCTGCGGCTGCCGGTGAAGGCTCACCCAATCGGACGGAAGCTTGCGTGGTCCGAATTGCATGGAGCGCAGCAAAGTCAAACCGTCCTCGGTCAGCGAACCCCACGCATCGGATGGAGCAAGCAAGGCCATGATGGGAATGGCTTCGTAGATCCAGTAGGAGGGGTTGACGACCGGGCCATCCTTGCGATCGGGAACGGTGAAGCCCTCGACCCCAGGGAGCAGGATTGTTCGCCCCCCCGATTTTACGACGGCATGGGCCAGAAGCGCGTTCGCGATCTTGGCGGCAGCCTCCAGATAATCGTTGTTCTTCCAGGCGGATCCCGCCAGCGCCAGGGCATAGGCTATCAGCATGTCGCCATCGGATGCGTTGTTGGCATCGGTCACATGCGGCTTGGCCGATGGGTCCCACTTCCAGACCGCGAGGCCGTCGTCGCGCAGCAGCAGTTCTGTCCGGGTAAAGTACCAGATCTGCTCGAAATCGGCCTGGTCGTTTGCTAGGTAGGCGAGCCACATGCCGTAGCCCTGGCCCTCGCTATGGCTGATATTGCCGTTGGCATTGTCGATGATGCGGCCGGTGGGGTCGAGGAACTTTGCCTTGTAGGCACTCCACGACGCTGCATCGATCTTCGCCGTCTGCGCGGATGCGGGCTGCTGCAAGCCAAGCAGCGATGCGACCGCGACCGCCACCATTATGGTCAGCCACCCCCTCATTCGCGACGGCCCAGTCGGCCAAGCATGCCGGCTGTGGCGACGCCGATCAGCAGCGACAACACAACGAGCAGCACCGCGTAGGACAGGACATTGGTCGAGAGCCAGTTCGCCGCGATCAGGCGATAGTTGGCGAAGGTCCAGGTCTCCGTCGCGATGAAATCGAAACGGCTGACCGGGACAGTATCGATCTTGCCGGTCACGGCCGAATAGGTTGTCACGTGTCCCTCGATCTCGGGCCAGTTCAGCTGTGACGTCATGGCATCAGCACCTTCCCTGAGATCTTTGGCGGATGGCGCGGTCACGATCGTCCAGGTCCCGTTGCCCGCCGTATTCGCGCCTTGCGCGATCAGGAAGCTGTTCGTGTTGGAGGGCGTAAACACCTGCTCGGCGCCGGGAATGAACTGCAGCGTGCTCAGCGAAATATCGAAGTTGCGACGCAGCCATTCCTGGAACGAGGTAATCTGTCCCTGCCAGACGCCGCCGCTCACCTTGGAGCGCCATTCGTCGAACATTACGTTGGTCTCGCTCGGCGTCGTCTGCGTCGCGGCTAGCGGCCGCCATGTTGCCTGGCTGGTCGTCGCGATGTTGAGCTGCGAAAGCACCGCCTGAGGCATCTGCGAAATGGAGCCGACGAACATGGCGTCGCGTTCGCCGATCGCGCCCGGCGAGGCGGCGGGTTCGACGTCGATCGGCCGACCTGCCATCAAGGCCATCTGGCCGAGCACGGTTGCCGTGGCGGAGAGCGTGTCGGCGTCCACGCGGTCGATGAAGAGCGGTGTCGGAGATGCAGCGCGGCTGTAGGGGTAACCCGTTCCGGCGAGTGCCGCCAGATTGGGGCGTTGGCCGACCCGGGCGAAGTCGGGCATGTGAAACTCGCTGGTGTCGAAAAGCGCAAAGCGTGGTCCCGCGCCGGCAGCCGTGCCCGGCACGCACACATTGTCCTCATCCGTCTGCAGGATTGTCTCGATCGATACCGAGTTCAAGCCGGGCTTGAAGTGTCGCATCGTCACGCGGATTGGCAGGTGTCGATAGATGCCGCCGCCCTTCGTGGTGATTGGTAGGGTCGAGGCAATGTTGCCGTTGACGTAGACGTCGATATGGCTGCCCGGCAGCACATTCTGAGTATAGGCGGCGTCGAGCAGCACCGTCGCCTCGCCATAGGCGTTGGCGTAGAAGTCGGCCGGTACGGCGATGTTGAAGGTCGTACGGAAGCGCCGTCCTGAGAACTCGGTCGATTTTACACCCAACTGGGAGAAAGAAATCGTCTTGTCGGCGAAAATCAGTGGCGCATCGGGCGCGGTCCAGCGCTGCGTGGCGAGCGCGTCGCGACGTACGGTGACGGCGCGGTCGGTTGTCGAGACGATCGTTTCTATTGCCGTGGCGATCGCCGGCCAGGATGGTCCGGTAATCAAGAGCACAGTCTGGCCAGACCGTGGATCGGTTGCAAAGGTTGCAAGAGGAGCAGTCTGCGCGGCGACGGGAACGGCAAACAGTGGCTGCAATTCGCTGGGCGTGCCGACCACGACCGTCATCCGGCCAGGAGACGAGGCGGGCAGGGAGCCGCTTGTAAACGACATGGTCTGGTTCGGCATGCCGCTGAGGACCGACAGACCCTGCACGAGCCTCAGAAGTGGTTTTGTTGTTCCCGGCTGCTCGAGCGCGGGAACGACGAAGTTGAACGCGGTTTGGCCGGCGCCGTCGACGCCGATCGCGCGGATTGCATCGGTGCTCGAGAATTTTGCGGCCTCTTCGCCGACAAAGCTCAAATAGGTCTGCGATGGGTCGATGTCCGACCAGAGCTCATACGTCGATTGCACGCTGCAATCGGTACGATGGCGCTGCTTCGCCTCGATCGTCAACAGGTTGGCACCCGGCTGCAGCAGGCGCGGCGGGATGCTCAAAGATACGGTCGAAGCTCCATCGGGCGAGCCGACGGGTTGCTCTCCAATCACCCTGTTGTTGATCAGTATCGTGAATTGCGAGCTCTCGGGCGCGACGACGATGGCATTCTGGTAGGTGAAGTTGAAGGTCGCCTGCGCCGCGGCCTGCTCCGGTGTCAGGTAGACAGACCACGACTTGCGGTCATATTCGCCGTCCAGCCCAAGCTTTGAGAAGGGCACCACATAGCGGCGCGATGTGCCGGGAGGCAGGGGAGCGGACGCCGTTTCGGTTGCCGGTTTCTGCGGCGGCTGTGCTGCTGGTGTCGCAGCCTGCCCTGCTGGTGGCGGCGGCGGTGCTGATCTTGGCTGCGTGGCAGGTGCATCCGTCTGCGCTGGCGGCGATGCCGGCTGTTGCGCCGTCGGTGTCGCGGGAGTGACGGCGAAAGGCTGCAGAGGCGTAACGGCTGCCGGTGGGGCGGCGGGTGCGGGTGTCGCGGGCGGCTGCGTTGCGACCGTCGGCGCCGGCGTTGTTGTTGGAGCGGAAGCGGGAGGCGTCGCCGGAATCGTCAAGCGTGGCACCGCTGGCGTTGCCTCGGGCGGACGTTCGCCAGTCATGTCGAAGGGCGTTGTCTGCGCATAGGCGAGAGCAGTGGCGGCAAACAGGAAACCGAGGGATGTGGCGATCTTCCGCATCAGCCATTCACCTTCGAGACTTGCCGCTGCTCTTCACGCTCCGGCCGCATACTGCGGAAGAAATAGACCAGGCCGCGGCTCGTTTGATAAAACGCAAGACCGACGAACCAGATCGTTCCGCGGATCAGGCCCGGATTGCGGCGACGGCCTTCCTGGAATTGCGTCCACTGCGCCGAGTTCGCAAACATCAGGTCGGCGATAAGCCGGTGGTCCAGCGCGCTCTTCGGGACATACTGGCAGCCCACCGCAAGCAGTCCGTCCGTCGGCTGAATGTTGCGCACCACGAGCGGTAGCGTTTCGAGATCGGCGCCGCTGAACGGACGGAAGCGAACTTCGCCTTCGACGCCGACCAAGGACTGCTCCAGCTGCTTGTCGAACACATGCAGGCGCGCGCCGTGCACCGACACGTCCTCGATGGACGCCGTGTACCACTTGCCGTTGATGCCGAACTCCGCGCGACGGTTGACGCGCACGCGGCGCGACGAAGCGCGTTCGCCGCGTTCCGACACGACGCCGAGCGCACAGCCGGCCATGATCAGGTTGATCAGGTTCCAGCCGCCGACGACGAGCGTGACGTCGGCCTTATAGGGCTCGGTATAGATGCGGTAGATGGTGACGATCAGCGCGATGATCTGCACCGCGAAGATGACGAAGAAAGGGCGGCTGATTTCCGACAGCCGGCTGACGGCGATCGACTCGTCCTTCGCTGTCACCTTGAATGTCGGTTTTCGCGGGTTGAGCATGACCGAAATCACCGCCGGCAGCAGGTGCACCGTCTGCACATACTCGTAGAGCTCGGAAATCCACGGCCAGCGGAACGAACCGTAGAGGTAGTTCTGCATGATGAGGTTCACGAGCATGTAGGCGAGGGTATAGGCCAGGAACTCGCCGCCGGAGGCGGTGAAGATTTCCAGGTCGAAGAAGAGATAGAACAGCGGCGCAAACAGGAAGACCGTGCGCGGGAAGGGGAACAGCCAGAAGAGCGTCGACGACATGTAGCAGAAGCGCTGCGGGATCGTCAGCCCGCGCTTGAGCAGCGGAAAGCGGAACCTGAGGATCTGCATCATGCCCTGCGCCCAGCGGCTGCGCTGGCCGATGAAGCTCGCAAACGTCGCCGGCTGCAGGCCGGCAATCAGCGGCTTGTCGACATAAATGCTGTTCCAGCCGCTTCCGTGAAGTGCAAGTGCTGTCTCGCAGTCTTCGGTGATGCTGATGCCGCTGAAACCGTTCTGCGATTCCAGCGCCTTGCGGCTGAGAACCGCCGCAGAGCCGCAGAAGAAGGCCGCGTTCCATTTGTCGAGCCCGCGCTGGATGATGCCGTAGAACATCTCGTTCTCGCTCGGCATGTTGTCGAAGGTGCGCAGATTGCGCTCCAGCGGATCGGGATTGATGAAGAAGTGCGGCGTCTGGACCAGGAAAAGCTTCGGATCGTCGTCGAAATAGCCGACGGTCTCAAGCAGGAAGTCGCGCGCAGGTGCGTGGTCGGCATCGAAAACCGCGATCAGTTCGCCGGTCGAATGCTGCATACCATTGTTCAGATTGCCGGCTTTCGCATGCTCGTTGCGTTCGCGCGTGAGATAGCGGACGCCGATTTCCTCGCAGAGCTGCTTGAGTTCGTTGTGGCGCGCGACGGCTGCCTGCGCCTCGAGCAGCTTGTTCGAGTTGCGCTTCTGCACGGTCCCGCCGTCGTCAAGCAGCCAGACGGTCAGCTTGTCCGCCGGATAGTCCATCGCCTTGGCGGCCGAGAGTGTGTTGGCGAGAAGATGGGAATCTTCGTTATAGGTGGGCACGAAGACGTCGACGTGCGGAAAACGCTGGAGCTTTCCCACGCGCGACGGACGAGGCGGCAAGGGTGTCGCGACGATGAAGAGGCTGAGCGCCAGCATGGCGACGCTATACATTTCCGCGAGATAGAGCAGCAGGCCGGGAATGAAGTTTTCAGGCTGGTTGACCGGGGGCAATGTGTTGGTCGTTCGCCAATAGACATAGCGCATGACGATCGCCGTACCGAAGGCGAGCGCGATCAGGCGCCATGTGCCTTCACCCTTCAAGCCCTTGATGATCGCCATCACGGCGACCACGGTAATGCTGGCGATCAGCTGCGCCTGCAAATTCACCGGCAGGGTCACCAGTGCGACCACACAGATCGCAACCACTGCCCAGATCAAGATGCTGCGGGCCTTATGCATCGGCTTTCCTTCAAAGGCATTGCGCCGGGCACCGTTTCCTGTGCCGGCCTAGCTGATCGTCATCTCTGGCAGGCGGCACTTGCCGCCGTGTTGCCGATGCATTCCGGCGACGGCACGTTCACGCCGGTCGCTGTCATCGTCTG
This sequence comes from Rhizobium sp. UBA1881, assembly GCF_002338015.1. Lineage (NCBI taxonomy): Bacteria > Pseudomonadati > Pseudomonadota > Alphaproteobacteria > Hyphomicrobiales > Rhizobiaceae > Rhizobium > Rhizobium sp. UBA1881. Next base: position 111 of record NZ_DDHH01000042.1, on the reverse strand, counting down.
TTGCGAGGCGTGCTGGCGCGCGGACGCATTGGGCAACGTGGGTGCACCCATCGGAGCCTGTGGCACGTTTTCGGAAAGGTCGGGTCCCGGCACGCGCGGGCCGATCGCCGG
>NZ_DDHH01000088.1:0-73961 GCF_002338015.1 Rhizobium sp. UBA1881 | reverse complement strand
GGGCCATCTGGATCGCCGGGCCATCGGCCATCGGATCGGAAAAGGGCATGCCGAGCTCGATGATATCGGAGCCCGCTTCGGGCAGCGCCTTCATGATGCCGAGCGACGTGTCGTAATCGGGATCACCGCCCATGAAATAGGTGACCAGCGCCGGGCGGCCTTCTGCCTTCAGAGCGGCAAAGCGTTTGTCCATACGTGTGGTCATGACTTATGCACCCATTCCCAGAATCTTGCCGACGGTGAAGATGTCCTTGTCGCCACGACCGGACAGGTTCATCAGGATGATCTCGTCCTTACCCATCTTCGGCGCGCGCTTGATGACTTCGGCCAGCGCATGCGAGGGCTCGAGCGCCGGGATGATACCTTCAAGGCGCGTCAGCGTCTGGAAGGCTTCGAGCGCTTCGTGGTCCATGATCGGCACGTATTCGACGCGGCCGATATCGTTCAGATAGGAGTGCTCAGGGCCGATACCGGGATAATCGAGACCGGCCGAAATCGAGTGGCCTTCCTTGATCTGGCCGTCGCGATCTTGCAGCAGATAGGTGCGGTTGCCGTGAAGAACGCCCGGCGAGCCCGCGGTGATCGAGGCGCAATGCTCGTCGCCCTGAAGGCCCTTGCCGCCGGCTTCGACGCCGACGATCTTGACGCTGGCGTCATCGAGGAAGGAATGGAAAATGCCGATCGCATTCGAGCCGCCACCGACGGCCGCAACGACGAGATCAGGCAGGCGGCCTTCGGCTTCGAGCATCTGCTCCTTGGCTTCCGCGCCGATCACGGCCTGAAAATCGCGGACCATCTCGGGATAGGGATGCGGGCCGGCGGCCGTTCCGATCAGGTAATAGGTGTCGTCGACATTGGTGACCCAGTCGCGCAGCGCCTCGTTCATAGCATCCTTGAGCGTGCCGTGGCCAGCGGTGACCGGCTTCACTTCGGCGCCCAGGAGCTTCATGCGGAACACGTTCGGCGCCTGACGCTCGACATCGGTCGCGCCCATGTAGACGACGCAGGGGAGACCGAAGCGCGCGGCGACGGTTGCCGAGGCAACGCCGTGCTGGCCGGCACCGGTTTCCGCGATGATGCGGGTCTTGCCCATGCGCTTGGCAAGCAGGATCTGGCCGATGCAGTTGTTGATCTTGTGCGAGCCGGTGTGGTTCAGCTCTTCACGCTTGAAATAGATCTTGGCGCCACCGAGTTCGGCGGTCAGGCGCTCGGCGAAATAGAGCGGGCTCGGGCGGCCGATATAATGCGTGCCGAGATGCTTCAACTCCGCCTGGAATTCCGGATCGGTCTTGGCCTTGTCCCACTCGTCCTGCAGCTCCAGGATCAGCGGCATCAGCGTTTCGGCGACAAAGCGGCCGCCGTAAATGCCGAAGCGGCCATCCTCATCGGGACCGGAGCGGAATGAATTGGGTTTTGGGGTCTCGTTCACTATCAACTCCCTGAGGCCATTTCAGGCCGGCAAGCCTGCTCGACCGCATCGAAAAACTCATCAATCAGTGCGACGCTTTTCACGCCGGGCGCGCTTTCCAGGCCTGAGGACGCATCGAGCCCCGGCGCCTTGGTGATGGCAAGCGCTTCGGCGATGTTGTCCTTGTTCAGGCCACCGGAAAGCATGTAATCCACGGTGCCGTCAAGCCAGCTGAGCAGCGTCCAGTCAAAGGACACGCCATTGCCGCCGGGCAATTCCGATCCCTTCGGCGGCTTCGCATCGAAGAGGAAACGATCAGCGATACCAATATAGGCCTCGACGCGCTTCAGATCATCGGCGGTGCGGATCGAAAACGCCTTCATAACGGGCAAAGCGTACACGGCCTTTATGGTCAAAACGCGCTCGGGGCTCTCGTCACCGTGAAGCTGAAGAATATCCGGCCTCAACGTGGCGACGATCTCGTCGAGATCATCATTGGTCGGATTGACCACCACGGCAACGATCTTGGCGCGGCCGCGCACCCGGTCAGCCAACTCGGCGGCATCATCGGGCTCGATATAGCGCGGGCTCTTTTCGAAGAAGATGAAGCCGATATGGGTCGCGCCGCGCGTCACCGCGCGATCGATCGCTTCGGCCGTTTTCAGGCCGCAGATTTTGATATCCGGTTTCATGGCAGCGAAGTGACACGAAAAAGGCCGTGAGTCGAGCCAATTCCGAGTGCTGCGATATTTTGAACCGTGGTTTGTTGGCGGGGGCTTATCAGTCGAAGTCGATCGCGTGCAGCAGGCTGCCGTGCCGCTTTAGCCAGGATTTCGCATCTTCCATGCCAGGGCAGAGCTTCTTGCACAGCGCCCAGAAGTGGGGACCGTGGTTCATCTCCTTGAGATGGGCGACTTCGTGGGCGGCGAGATAATCGACGACGGAGGGCGGCGCCATGATGATCCGCCAGGAGAAGCTGAGGTTTCCCTCGGCCGAGCAGGAGCCCCAGCGGCTGCGCGTATCCTTCATCGAGATCGACTTGATCGGCGCCCGGATCGAATGCGCATGGAACTTTGCGAGCCGCTCCAGATCGGCCCGCGCTTCCTTCTTGAGGAATGTCGCGATGCGACGGCCGAGATGCTCCGGCATGCCGCTCACCCGCAGCACCGGCTTGCCATCGATGACGGTCGCCTCGGTCAGTCCGCGCAGGCTGCCCGTGTGCTGGATGCGATGGGACACGCCGCGAAACAGGATCGTGCCGCCATCGTGAAGGCCTGTGTCGGTCGAGAATTTCGCGAGCTTGGTCATGAGCCAGCCCTGGTGCCGGTCGAGGAAGGCATCGACATCGCGTCGCGCCAGACCGCTCGGGATCGTCATCTTCAGGGCGCGGCCGCCGGGCTCGATGCGCAGCGTGATGCGGGTTGCGCGCTCGTGCTGCTTGATCGTCAGCGGCATCAGCCGTCCGGCAACGTCGAGCGTGCGCGTCTCCGGCGGAGCCGGTTTGCGGACACTGCGTCGTGGCTTGGACAAGAGCGGGAACATCGGCATTTTCTATATGATTCGTCGCAATTCCGGTCAAAGAAAAACCGGCACCTGATGGTGCCGGCTGATGTTTTGATGCCGATCGCGGTTACGGCGCCTGATATTCGGCGACCGGACCGTTGTCGTCTCGCCTGGTGTTCTTGCGATCGCGCATGTAGCGGTCGAACTCGTCCTGGTCCTTGGCGCGGCGGAGCTCGCGCACATAGGTTTCGAAGTCCTCGCGCATTTCATCGAGCTTGCGGCGTTCTTCCTCGAGCCTGTCGAGCTCGGCCTTGCGCCAATCGTCGAAGGCGACATTGCCCGTGGTGAAGTGCGGGCGATAGCGGCCATGCGAACGTCGGCAGCCGGCGAAGAATCCATCGGCGGCACTATTGGCGTCGCGCTTGAAGCCGCGCAGACGCTCCCCGAAGATGATGTAGGCGAGCATGGCGAGACCCAGAGGCCAGAAAACCACGAAGCCGAGGATCATCAGGGCAATGGTAGCCGGAGTCCAATCCGGGCGAAGCAATGCTGACTGGTTCATCGTGCGGTATCCTCGCATTTTCGCGCCCGGCGAAATGCCGAACGCTGGAAATCGATGTGGTTACCGTTTGACACCGCTTCAAGACGATTTCCGCTCAAATCGGACAAGGCCTTGAAAGCGCAACGCTAATTCAGATGATGCTAAATCAGGTTGATTTGCCGCCCTTGATCACGCGCTTGACCGCCGGTTTTCCGGCGCGGCCATGCTCGCGGACGAAGTTGATAATGCGTGGCGCGATCTCGCGGCGGAAACGCGAGCCGTTGAAGACGCCGTAGTGGCCGACATCCGGCTGCAGGTAGTGCATGCGCATGTGGTCGGGGATGTTGGTACAAATGGTCTGCGCGGCTTTCGTCTGTCCGACGCCGGAGATGTCGTCGTTCTCGCCCTCGACGGTCAGAAGGGCCACGTTGCGGATCGCCGTGGGGTCGACCAGCTTGCCGCGATGCTCAAGTTCGCCCTTCGGAAGCGCGTGCTTGATGAAGACCTGATCGACGGTCTGCAGATAGAACTCGGCGGTCAGATCCATGACGGCGAGATATTCGTCGTAGAAGTCGCGATGCTTCTCGGCGGGCTCGCCATCGTTCTTCACCAAGTGCATGAAGAACTCTTTATGGGCGACAAGATGCCGGTCGAGGTTCATCGACATGAAGCCGGAGAGCTGCAGGAAGCCAGGATAGACCGGCCGCATGAAGCCCGGCTGCGGCCAGGGAACGTTCATGATCACGTTTTCGGCGAACCATTCCAGCGGCTTGTCCTTGGCCAGCTGGTTGACGGCGGTCGGGTTGATGCGGGTGTCGATCGGGCCGCCCATCAGCGTCATCGACGCCGGCGCCAGCGGATCGTTGGCCTCTTCCATGACGGCTGCGGCAGCGAGCACCGGCACGGAAGGCTGACAGACCGCGATCACGTGCGTGTCCGGTCCGAGGAAGTGCAGCATCTCGATGACGTAGTCGACATAGTCGTTGAAATCGAAGGTCCCGTCGGTCATCGGCACCATGCGGGCGTCGATCCAATCGGTGATGTAGATATCCGCGCTCGGCAGCAGTGCCTCGACCGTGCCGCGCAGCAGCGTCGCATAGTGCCCGGACATCGGGGCGACGATCAGGATGCGGGGGTCAGGAGCGTGAGCGGCCGGCAGATTGCGCGAGAAATGCAGCAGATTGCAGAAGGGCCGCGCCCAGACGACCTCTTCTCGAACCGCAACCTTCTTGTCGCCGACGACGGTCTCGGGCAGATCGAAGGACGGCTTGCCGTAGCGGCGCGTCGTGCGCTCGAACATCTCGAGCGCGGCGGCCATCGTCCGGCCCCAGGGGGTTTGGGACAGCGGATTGAGCGGGTTGGCATAGGCAAGCCGCATGATATCGGCCACGGCGCGGTAAGGCGCCATTGCGGCATGATTCATTTCATAAAGCTGGTAAAACATGAGATGCATCACCTTTCTTTCATCTGGAAGATGACGCCTGCTGAAAGGCATCGGACTCTTTCCAACGATGTGCTGGCATCTCAACGCACAGTAACAGGTTTTTGTTGCACAGCAACATGAGCGATCCGCACCGCAATAAAGAAATGCCGGGGATCCTCTCCCCGGCATGATGCTGCGCTCAAATGCTTAACACTCGCCAAACGCCTAGAGATCGGCCTGAAACGTCTGCTTCTGCGTGCCGAGACCTTCGATGCCGAGTTCGACAACATCGCCGGCCCGCAGGAAACGCGGCGGCTTCATGCCCATGCCGACGCCAGGAGGGGTGCCAGTCGAGATCACGTCGCCCGGATGCAGCGACATGAATTGGCTGAGATAGGAAACGACGAAGGCGACGCCATAGACCATGGTCTTCGACGAGCCGTTCTGCATGGTTTCGCCATTGACCTTGAGCCACATGCCGAGGTTCTGCGGATCGGGGATCTCGTCCTTGGTCACCAGCCATGGGCCGATCGGGCCGAAGGTGTCGCAGGACTTGCCCTTCGTCCATTGTCCGGCGCGCTCCGTCTGGAAGGCGCGCTCGGAGACGTCGTGCGAGACACAGTAGCCCGCGACGTAGTCGAGAGCGTCGGCTTCGCTGACATATTTCGCGGTCTTGCCGATGACGACGCCAAGCTCGACTTCCCAATCGGTCTTTTCGGAGCCGCGCGGGATGAGAACATTGTCATTCGGGCCGACGATGGCCGAGGTGGCCTTCATGAAGATGACGGGCTCGGGCGGCACCGCGGCGCCGGTTTCGGCGGCGTGGTCGGAGAAGTTGAGGCCGATGCAGATGAACTTGCCGGTGCCGGCAACGCAGGCGCCGATGCGACCGGGCTGAAGCTCGGGGAGGGTTTTGGGATCGAGCGCCGCAAGCTTGGCCAGACCTTCCGGCGAAATCGCGGCGCCCGCGATATCGGATACATGGCCGGACAGATCCCTGATCTTGCCGTCGGCATCCAGCATTGCCGGCTTTTCCTGGCCGATCTCTCCAACGCGCATGAGCTTCATCGAATATCCTCCTCAGCGTGAGCCATGTTTCCATCACCTATGAACGAATTATTCACGGGTGTCATTACGGCTTTTCGTGCGAGCGGTACGCTCGTTTAAAAGTCCGGCAAAAATCCGGGCAATGGGCCACTGTCTTTCCGGCGCGTGGTGCCCACATATCTTGACGGACGCATAAGAGTGACAAGACTGCGTTTGCCGAGGAGACCCCGGCACGGCGCCACCAACCATCGGAAAGATCATGACAAAGAGCAACAGCCGCGAATCCCAATACCCGATCGAGCCGATCTTTCTCGACCGCTGGTCGCCCCGCGCCTTTACCGGCGAGATCATTGATGAGGCCAACCTGCTAACCGTGCTGGACGCCGCGCATTGGGCGCCCTCCTCCGCCAACCAGCAGCCGTGGCGCTTCATCTACACGCTGAAGGGCTCCGACGACTGGGACAAATTCGTATCGCTTCTGGTCGATTCCAATCAGGAATGGGCGAAGAATGCGTCTGCACTGATCTTCGTCGTGTCGAAGGGGTTCAGCGGCGACTTTTCCGAGGGGCGCAAGAGCTATACGCACTCCTTCGATGCCGGCACCGCCTGGGGCTATCTGGCGCTGCAGGCCAAGCTCTCCGGCTTTTATGCACACGGTATGGGCGGCATCAAGCATGACGAAATCCGCGACACATTCGCCATTCCGGACGGCTACCGCGTGGAAGCAGGAATTGCGTTCGGGCGCCTTGCCGACAAGAGCGTGCTTTCGGAGCGCAACCAGGAGCGTGAATTCCCCAGCCAGCGCAAGCCGCTCGCCGAAGTCGCCTTCAAAGGTAAATTCGTAGCCGGATAATGGCGCAACAAAAAACGGCCCCGCGGCTGGTGAGCCGCAGGGCCGTTTTTCGATAAATACATCTCGATCAGATGTCGAGATTGGCGACGTTGAGCGCGTTTTCCTGGATGAATTCGCGGCGCGGCTCGACCTCATCACCCATGAGGCGGGCGAAGAGGCCATCCGCATCCGTGGCGTCGCTGACGCGCACCTGCAGCAGAGAGCGAACGTTCGGATCGAGCGTGGTTTCCCAAAGCTGCTCGGCGTTCATTTCGCCAAGGCCCTTGTAGCGCTGCATGGTCAAGCCCTTGCGGCCGCTTGCGAAAACGGCTTCCAGCAGTTCGCGTGCACCCGACAGTTCCAGGTTACCGTCGCGACGCGTCAGCTTCGGCGGCGTCTGGTAGATTTCCTTCAGGCGAGACGACATCTGGTCGATCAGGCGGGCATCCTGCGAGCCGATCAACGCCATGTCGAGAACCACGACCTCCTTGACGCCACGAACCATGCGCTCGAGACGCAGGCCGCCTTCGCTCGTCAGGCCGCCTTCCCAGCCACGCTCGGTTTCCTCGGCGATGACGTCGAGGCGACGTGCGACTTCGGCCACCAGTTCCTGGGCACGGGCGCCATCGCTGATCGCTTCGGCGTTGAGCGCGCCGGCGATGGCTGCCTGTTCGACGACCGCGCGATTGTAGCGCGAATGTAGGTTATCAAGCAGCGCGCGCAGGCGAAGCGCATCGACGATGACTTCGCGCAGATCCTGACCGACGCGGACTTCGCCGCTGCCGAGCGTCAGCGCTGCATCATCCAGACCCTGGGCGATGAGGTATTCCTCGAGCGCCTTTTCGTCCTTCAGATACTGGATCGACTTGCCGCGCGACACCTTATAGAGCGGCGGCTGGGCGATGTAGATATGGCCGCGCTCGATCAATTCCGGCATCTGGCGGAAGAAGAAGGTCAAGAGCAGCGTTCTGATGTGGGCGCCGTCGACGTCAGCGTCCGTCATGATGATGATCTTATGATAGCGCAGCTTGTCGGCGTTGAATTCGTCCTTGCCGATACCGGCGCCGAGCGCGGTGATCAGCGTGCCGATTTCCTGGCTCGACAGCATCTTGTCGAAGCGCGCGCGCTCGACGTTCAGAATCTTACCGCGCAGCGGCAGGATGGCCTGGTTTTCGCGCGAGCGACCCTGCTTGGCCGAACCGCCTGCCGAGTCACCCTCGACGAGGAAGACTTCGGATTTGGACGGATCGCGCTCGGAGCAATCGGCGAGCTTGCCGGGAAGCGAGGCGATATCGAGCGCACCCTTGCGGCGCGTCAGTTCGCGCGCCTTGCGAGCGGCTTCGCGGGCGGCGGCGGCTTCGACCACCTTGCCGACGAGGATCTTGGCGTCGGCCGGATGTTCTTCCAGCCAGGTGCTGAGCGCTTCGCTGACGAGATTTTCAACGACCGGGCGAACTTCTGATGAAACGAGCTTGTCCTTGGTCTGCGACGAGAACTTCGGGTCCGGCACCTTGACCGAGAGAACAGCCGTCAGGCCTTCGCGGCAGTCGTCACCCGTCAGAGAAACCTTCTCCTTCTTGGTGATACCCGAGGTGTCGGCATAAGAGGTAATCTGGCGGGTCAGCGCGGCGCGGAAGCCGGCCATATGGGTGCCGCCATCGCGCTGCGGGATGTTGTTGGTGAAGCAGAGCACGTTCTCGTGGTAGCTATCGTTCCACCACATCGCGACTTCGACGGTGATCCCATCCTTGTCACCGCGAATGGCGACCGGGCGTTCGACCAGCGGCTTCTTGGCGCGATCGAGGTAGGAGACGAAGGCTTCGAGGCCGCCATCATAGAGCAGCTCTTCCTGGCGCACGTCGGAATGACGCTTGTCGGTCAGGAGAATGCGGACACCGGAATTGAGGAAGGCAAGTTCGCGCAGGCGGTGTTCGAGCGTGTTGAAATCGAACTCGATCATCGTGAAGGTTTCGGAGCTCGGCATGAAGCTGACTTCGGTGCCGGTCAGGCCACCGGAATCGCCGGTTTCCTTGAGCGGGGCATCCGACACGCCGTGCGTGAAGCTCATCTCGTGGATCTTGCCTTGGCGGCGGATCTTCAGCTTCAGCCAAACCGACAGCGCGTTGACGACGGAAACGCCGACGCCGTGCAGGCCACCGGAGACCTTGTAGGAATTCTGGTCGAACTTACCACCGGCGTGCAACTGGGTCATGATGACTTCGGCAGCCGAAATGCCTTCGCCGCTGTGAATGTCCGTCGGAATGCCGCGGCCGTTATCGGTGACGGTGACCGAACCATCGGCATTGAGCGTGACGGTGACGATGTCAGCATGACCGGCGAGCGCCTCGTCGATGGCGTTGTCGACGACTTCGTAGACCATGTGATGCAGGCCGGAGCCGTCATCGGTATCACCGATATACATGCCGGGGCGCTTGCGCACGGCGTCAAGACCTTTCAGGACCTTGATCGAGTCTGCGCCATACTCGGTGCTAACGCCGTTTTCCGTCGCGGGTGTATCGGTCATATTGTCGAGAATTCCCTGTTGTCGATGCCGTGGTGACACGCGGGCGAATCACCGGCCTTAATCACGTTGAATATAGGGTTTTTGCATGAAGTTCCCAATGCCAGCGGTCGCCAAGAGCGCATAAAACAGGGGATTATGACCGTTTTCCGTCGGCGTTTTCAGCATTTTCGAGAACCTCCGACAGTTTTGCCAGGGTCGCCTCATCCAGATGGCGAATAGACCCCGCCAAACGGTTGGCGAAGGTGGTGTATTCGGCCGCCAAACCTGACGTATCGATGACAATTCGCGGATCGGAAAAGCGCGCGATCAGGAAGAGATCGTCGGCCTCATCCCAGATGATGTTGAAGTAGCCGGCGATGCGCTGAAGAAGATCGAACGTCGGGACGCCGCGCTTTCCATGCTCGAGTGCCGAGAGATAGGCGGGAGAGACGTTCAAGGCCTCGGCCATCTGCTTCTGCGACACGCCCTTGCGCTCTCTCAGCTTGCGGATCGCTTCCCCGAATGGCGTCATAGCCGATCGCCCACGCGACGAGACAAGCGGATGTAGAGCGCGCCCTCGCCGCCATGATGCTGCGCCGCCGCCTCGTAAGACGAGATGAGATAGCGAAATTCGGGCTTGGAGAACCACATCGGCACGGCACGCTTCAACGCACCGTCGCTGCCGAGCGAACTGCCCTTGCCGGTGATGACGAGGACATGGCGCATGCCGCGATCGTGGGCCCGCATCAGGAATTCGAGCAGCATGATGTGGGCTTCGCTTTGAACGAGGCCATGGAGATCGATGCGCGCCTCGAGCGCGAGGCGGCCCTTGGCGATCTTGCGCTTCACCGGGCGCTCCAGTGGGTGGTGGATGCCACCCGCAGGCTTCGGTGCCGCTGAAGGTTCCGGCTGCTCGCTAGCGCCTGCGACCGATTTTGGTGCGGTAGCGGTTTTCAGGTTGGCGGCGTCCGCTTCTTTTTCGGCCTCCACCAGGAAAGCATCGAGCTCGTTCATTGCCCCGGCGTTGCCGGGCATGGGGCACGTGCTGCGCGCGACCTTGCCCCAAAGGATGCGTTCATCGGCGCTGAGCATGCGATCCTTCGCCATCACGCAAACCTCACGGCGGCTTTGTTCGGGATCAGGATCGCGAAATCGGCGTCATCGCGCACGGTGCCGGCAAGCTCGCCGGCAGCGTCGCCGGAGCCGGTGAAGATATCGCCTCGCGCCGGGCCAACGATGGCCGAGCCGGTGTCGAGCGCCAGCATCAGACGCTGGAAGGGCTTTCCATTCTGCAGGTGCAGCAGGCTTTGCGAGTGGATGTAGAACGGAAAGCCGAAGGTATGAATCAGGCGATCGACGGCAAGCGACCGTCCCGCGATGAGCGGCACCTTGGCAGCCGCGATCGGGCCGGCATGCGCGTTGTCGATCTCGACCTCGCGGAAGAAAATGTAGGACCGGTTGTGCGCAAGAATGTCATCGACACGGTCGGGGTTGACCGCCAGCCAATGCCGGATCGATTGCATCGAGATGTTCGCCCGGTCGATCTCGCCAAAATCGATCAGCAGTTTGCCGATCGCCGAAAACGGATGGCCGGCCTTCGCCGCATAGGTGATCCGCCCCGTGCGTCCATCGGGATAGCGCAGGCGTGCGGCACCCTGGACATGCACGAAGAAGACGTCGACCTTGGATTTTGCCCAGCAAATCTCCAGCCCCTGCCCTTCCAGCGCCCCTTTGTCGATGGCGGCGCGGTCGAGATAGGGCTTGATCGATCCCTCATGCAGGCGGCCGAACATATAGCTCGGATCCATCGCGGCGGGACGGTTGTGATCGTCGAGGTCGATCAGGTCATCGGGGCGACGGTAGAATGGGAAGCGGTACTCATCGTCGGGAATATCTGAGACGGTTATCTCGGGCTCGTAAAAGGCGGTGACGAAACCGGGTTGGCCGTCGATCCGGCTGATCCTGAAGGGCCGACAGTGTGCTTCGAAGAAGGCGCGCGCCTCGCTCGCCGATGTTGGTCGTACATCGCGCGCGGCCTGCAACAGGTCGAGGAGATCGGCGCTGGTCAGGCCCAACGATCCGGCGCGGTAGGGTTTGGTTTGCTCGATATGCCGCAGACAGGCTTTCATAGCCTCGAAAAGGCTGGAGGGATCATCATCCCGCCAGCCTTCCAGATCGTCAAAGCCTATCGCCTCGAGGGCAAAGCCTCGTTCATCATCACTCATGTTCCGATTCGGTGGCCACGAGTTTCCAGTTCGGATCGCGCGAGCGGGTATCGCGTGCGAATGTCCAGAGGTCGTTGATCTCGGCCACGGTTTCCGCATCACCGTCAACAAGGACGTCGGCCTTGTCGTAGGTGGCGGAAATCATCTGGCTGATGATACGCAAGGTGATCTGCGCTTCGCTGCCACTGACCTCGACATTCTTGATCTCGGCCTTGTCGATGCCGACGAAGGTGGACTTGACCTTCTCGCCCTTGCTTTCGCGATCGGCGATCGCCGCATCGAAGCCTTCGTAGACTTCCTTGGACAGCAAATTCTTGAGCGTCTTGCGATCGCCGTCGGCAAAGGCCATCACGATCATTTCATAAGCCATGCGGGCGCCGTTGACGAATTCCTTCGGGTTGAAGGAAGGATCGGCCTTGTTCATCTCCCGCAGCGATTCATTGAGCGGCGTGCCGGCCGGTGCGAAGGCGTCGATTGCCGCGAAGCGGTCTTCTTCCTCGCTTGCCGCATCGCGGCGCGGCAGGGTGACGACCTTTCCGGCATCCGGCGTCTCGGGACCGGCGGCATCGCGCGGCGTGTAGAGATCGCGTGGCGGCTTCTCATTTCCCGTGCGTCGACCAAGGACGTTGCGCAGCTGCAAAAATATCAGCACCGCCGCCACGAGAAAAAACAAAGTGATGAAGTCGTTTGAACCCATATCCCGCCGCAATCTGTTAACATCTAGAATTTGTATACCCATATAGTCTGCATATACAGATGATTCAAATGGGTCCGGTACGTTGGGCCGATTTCAATGGAGACCGGTGAGAACCGGAGAGAAATAATGCGCCTTACAATGCTGCCTGGTTTTCTGCTGCTCATGCCTTTGGCCGAGATCGCGGGCTTCGTGATTGTCGGCAAGGCGATCGGCCTTTGGGCGACGCTCGGACTTGTCATGCTGAGTTTCGTGGCCGGCATGATGCTGTTGCGCCGGCAGGGTATCGGCATCCTGCAGCGGATGTCGATGGAAGGACGCGCCGGCGCTGTGCCCGGCCGCGAGCTGCTGCGGCCGGCAATGTTCGTGATCGCTGCCCTGCTCCTGATCATTCCAGGCTTCATCAGCGATATCGTCGCGCTGCTCATCTTCATCCCCGCGGTGCGGGATCTCGCGTGGAATTATGTGAGCCGTCGTTTCGTGGTGGTGGGTGCATCCGGGCCATCCCGCACTTCGGCGCACTCGCCTTATCGAGACAACAACGCAACCGTCGTCGATCTGGATGCAGACGATTATCAGCGCGACCCGAACGGCAAGTCGCCATGGTCCGGCAAAAGCCTAGGCGAATGAGGCCCTTGCTAGATTAGCGCTGGCTGGCCTAGGGTTGTAACGACATCGTCGAAATGATAGATGCGGCGAAATCCAATGCCCTCGAGGAAAAGCCAATGGACAGCGAAAACAGCAATAACGGCGCAACGAGCCCGAGCCTTACCATTCTAGCACAGTACACCAAGGACCTTTCCTTCGAGAATCCTGGTGCACCGCGTTCGCTGCAGGCCCGCGACAAGGCACCTGCCATCAACATTAATGTCAACGTCAACGCCAATCCGCTTTCCGACACGGACTTCGACGTCGTTCTTTCCTTGAACGCCGAAGCCAAGGAAGGCGACAAGACGGTATTCCACACGGAGCTGGTCTACGGCGGCGTTTTCCGGATCGCCGGCTTCCCGCAGGAACACATGCTGCCGGTTCTCTTCATCGAGTGCCCGCGCATGCTCTTCCCGTTCGCACGTCAGATCATTGCCGACGTCACCCGCAACGGCGGCTTCCCGCCGCTGATGATCGATCCGATTGATTTCTCGCAGATGTTTGCCCAGCGCGTTGCCGAAGAGCAAGCCCGCGCAAAGGTTCAGGCGAACTAATTCCTGATCAAATGACCACCGAGATGCCCGGGCCAGCGCCCGGGCATTTTAGTTTGGGCGATCGTATTTGGCCCAGATGCCCTTCTGGCCGAGCTTGGCAATCAGCGCGTCGTGCTGCTCGGCTTCGGTTTCGCTGAGGCGCGGTTCAAGCGGTCGCGGCCGCTCCAGCGCGACCAGGACAATGTCGTCATCGCTGTCGTTGCGTTCCGAGGCGCCGTTGTTCTGCGCGACGCCGAGACCAAGCGCCGTCTGGCGACCGCCGATCATCTCGATATAGACTTCGGCAAGCAGTTCAGAGTCGAGCAAGGCGCCGTGCTTGGCGCGATGGGAGTTATCAATCCCATAGCGACGGCAGAGCGCATCAAGCGAGTTCGGGCCCATCGGATTCTTGCGCCGGGCCATCGACAATGTATCGATCACATTTTCGGGAGAGATCGGCGGCAGCGATAGCCGCGCCAGCTCGGCATTGATGAAGCCCATGTCGAAGGTGGCGTTATGGGCGATCCACTTGCCTTCGCCGAAGAAGTCGAGAATCTCCTGCACTACTGCCGCGAAAGGCTGCTTGTCCTTCAGGAACTCGTCGGTGATCCCATGGACGGCGAGCGCGTCCGGATGGACCTTCTGGTCACCGGGATTGATATAGATGTGCAGCGTCTTTCCCGTCGGAAAGTGATTGAAGAGTTCAATGCCGCCGATTTCGATGATGCGATCGGTGCGGTTATCAAGCCCGGTGGTTTCCGTATCGAAAATGATTTCACGCATTCGGGAAATCTCCGTTCGCTATCCGCTGTTTCAGGTCCGCGATGATCGAGCCGACCTGCTCCCTCGCCTGATCGATGCCGTGACCGGTATCGATCACGTAATCCGCGCGCCGGCGCTTTTCAGCATCGGGTGTCTGGCGCGAGAGAATCATATTGAATTTCTCTTCCGTCATGTTCGGACGCGCAAGTACCCGCTGGCGCTGAATCTGTGGATCACAGCTGACGACGACGATGACATCGACGCGATCCGCGCCGCCGCTCTCGAAAAGTAGCGGTATGTCGAGAAGGACCATGGGTGTGCCCTGCCCGCGTTGTTCGTCGAGAAACATCGCCTCGCGTTCGCGGACAAGAGGATGAACGATCTGCTCCAGCTGCTTGAAACCTTCGGGGCGCAACGCAAGCTGCCGGCCCAACTCCTGGCGATCAACCGTGCCGTTTTCAACCGAGCCTGGAAAAGCCGCATCGATGAACGGTGCCGCGGCGCCGGCATAAAGATCATGGACGACGGCGTCGGCATCATTGACCGGCAGACCAGCATCGGCAAACAGCTTTGCCGTGGTCGACTTGCCCATCCCGATCGAGCCGGTCAGTCCGATTTTCAGCATCAATGCTTTTCCATATCCGCGATGATCAGAGCGCGAAGCGTCTCATCGACGACGGGGCGCTTGCCAAACCACTTCTCGAAACCGGGCACCGCCTGGTGCAGTAGCATACCCAAACCATCGACCGTCGCGAAACCCTGTTCCTCAGCCTGCGCGAGAATGGGCGTCTTCAGCGGTACGTAGACGATGTCGGTCACAACGGCGCCCGACTGCAAAGGCGAGAAATCGATATCGGGTGCGATCTCACCTTCCATCCCCAGCGACGTGGTGTTGATAAAGAGGCCCGCGCCTTTCATCACTTCGGAAAGAGCCGCCATCGGATGCGGATGCACGGCTGCTCCAAAGCGATCCGCGAGCTCGACCGCGCGGGCGACGGTACGGTTGACGAGGTGGATCTCCTTGATGCCGCGATCGCGAACGGCCTGGATGACGGCACGGCTGGCGCCGCCGGCGCCGAGGATGACCGCCGATTGCACCTTGTCCCAGCCGGGATGGCGTTCATCAAGATTTGCGGTGAAGCCGCGGCCATCGGTATTCGTGGCCTTCAGCTTGCCGTCCTCGAGCCAGAGCGTGTTGGACGCGCCAAGCTCGCGCGAGAGATCATCCGGCTCGTCAGCCAGCTTGAACGCTATTTCTTTATGCGGGATCGTCACATTGCCGCCGACAAAACCCGAGGCGCCTGATTTCAGGGATTGGATGAAAGCCGGAAAATCATCCGGCGCGACTTCATGAGTACGGTAACTTCCGTCGAGCGACAGCGACTTCAGCCAATATCCATGGATGATCGGCGAGCGCGAATGCTTGACGGGAAAGCCGGTGACGAAGGCGCGCGGGCCGATTGTTTCACGTGAATCATCCATCGATCGCACCCAATTCTCTCAGTTTTTCCAGGAGCGGCAGCATCGGCAGCCCCAAAATGGTGAAGTAGTCGCCATCGATTTTCGAGAAGAGCTGCAGTCCCTCCCCTTCCAGCTGATAGGCGCCGACGCTGCTCAAGGCGCGTTCGCCGACCCGCTTCAGGTGTCGTTCGATGAAATCATCGGTGAGCGGGCGCATCGTCAGTTCAGCGCGCGAGACATGCTCCCAGATGATGTCGCCGTTATAGGCGAGCGCGACCGCACTGTTCAGCCTGTGGGTCTGCGCGGATAGCGCAGTGAGATGAGCGGCCGCATCTTCCATGCTCTTCGGCTTATGAAACGTGCGCTGCCCCAGCGACATGGTTTGATCGGAACCGATCACGATTGCGCCCGGCGAGCGATCACTCACCTCCCTGGCTTTGGCCTTGGCAAGGAGCAGCGCGATCGCATCTGGGGTTGCGCCATCCCGTTCGAGCGGTGCTTCGATGGCGCGCTCATCGACCTTGGCCGGATGGGCTTCGAAGGGCAGGCCGGCGTTTTCCATCAACATGCGACGGAAGGGGCTGGAGGAAGCGAGTATGAGTTTCGGTATCATCTGTGCTCTCGGCGCGGTTGGCTAGGGGCAGCGCTTAGCGCAGCTTGGGACGCAGGGCAACGATTGCCGCCGCGGTCTCCTCGATAGAACGGCGGGTGACATCGATGAGCGGCCAGTTGTGGCGGGCGCAAAGCGAGCGGGCATATTTCAGCTCTTCGGATATCGCGGCGCGATCCGTGTAGTCGCCGCGATCAAAGCCGGGTGTCGCGCCGAGGTCGCGATTTTCGCGGACCTGGGAGATGCGATCGGTTGTGGCGATCAGGCAGACGATGAGCGGCTTGGTCGCTTCGAAGAGACTTTCCGGCAGGGGAACGCCATAGACGATCGGGATGTTGGCGGTCTTGATGCCACGATTGGCGAGATAGATGCTGGTCGGCGTCTTCGACGTGCGGCTGATCCCGATGATGACGACGTCGGCGTCATTATAATCATCCGGCATCTGGCCGTCGTCGTGATCCATCGTGAAGTTCAGCGCTTCGATGCGCGCGAAGTATCCGGCGTTCATGACATGCTGGGCGCCGACCCTGCGGCGCGACGGTGCACCGAGGTAGATCTGAAACGCATTGAGAACGGGCTCGAGCACATTGACAGAGGCGACGCCCATCTCGCGACAACGCTCGTCGATCAGCGTGGCGAGCTCGCGATCCACAATCGTGTAGAGCACGATGCCCGGCTCACCATCGATCGCCTGCAAGACGGTCAGCAGCTGCTTGCGATTGCGGATCAGCGGATAGACATGCTCGATCGGCTGCGCCGACTTGAATTGCGCCGATGCCGCGCGGCCGGCCGAAATCAGCGTTTCGCCCGTCGAGTCAGAAATGAGATGCAGATGGAAGAAGTTCGTACGGTTCTCCACGCTATTTTCCGCTGCCTGTTGAAAACACTGGATGACGGAGAGCTACGAGACGCGCTGGGGGTTAGGCAAGGGAAAACATGCCTGGTTTTCCACATTTCGGATTCTTTGGAGGCCAAACAAGATGGCCTGTTGGTTTTGTGGAAAGTTTGCGGCTGTTCGTTAGATAGCCACAGCTTGTCCACAGCTTATGGAATTTCCTTGGAAGCTATATCTCATTGAAATTGTATCGAATTTTGTCCCCGTCCTGTTTCTGACATCGTATCGCGCGATTTTCTTCCCGAGCGGCCAGCGAAACAGTGACAATTGGTATCGGACGTGGATGGATTTTAATCCTTGATAGTCACCGACTCTAAGAAATAGAAACCTTATAAATATCTTTGATTTTTTATAGGGAAGAAGCGCTTGAGTGAAATGTGCCGGAAGATCATGCGGGTTCTGGACGGGGAAACATTAAACCCTCCCCCCATCTGGCTGATGCGGCAGGCAGGACGATACCTGCCGGAGTATCGAGAGGTACGAGCCAAGGCTGGAAGCTTCCTCGATCTCTGTTACACCCCGGATCACGCAGTCGAGGTCACGCTGCAGCCGATCCGGCGCTATGGCTTTGACGCTGCCATTCTCTTCTCCGACATCCTCGTCATTCCCGATGCGATGAAGCGCAATGTGCGTTTCACCGAGGGTCACGGACCGGAGATGGATCCGATCGACGTCGATGGCATCGATGGTCTGGATGGCAGCAGCGTAATGCAGCATCTGGAACCGGTGCTGGAGACCGTTCGACGTCTCCGGAGTGATCTGCCAACGGAAACCACCCTGCTTGGCTTCTGTGGCGCTCCCTGGACGGTTGCGACCTATATGATCGCCGGCCATGGTACCCCCGACCAGGCCCCTGCCCGTCTGTTTGCCTATCGGCATCCGAAGGCTTTCGAAAAGCTGCTGATGTTGCTGGCGGATGTTTCGGCTGATTATCTCGTCGCGCAGATCGATGCCGGCGCCGACGCCGTGCAGATTTTCGATTCCTGGGCGGGCGTGCTCGGCGAGCGTGAGTTCGAAGCATTTGCGGTGAAACCTGTGGCGCGGATGATCACCTCGATCAAGGCGCGCCGCCCCAATGCCAAGATCATCGCTTTCGCGAAGGGCGCCGGCTATCTCTTGAAGACCTATCGCCAGAAGACGAAGGCGGATGCGATCGGCCTTGATTGGTCTGTCCCGCTCGACTTCGCGGCCGAGCTGCAGAAGGATGGGCCAGTGCAGGGCAACCTCGATCCGATGAGAATGGTTGCCGGCGGGGCGGCACTTGAGGAGGGTATCGACGATGTCCTGCAGCGATTGGGCAATGGTCCCCTGATCTTCAACCTCGGGCATGGAATTACGCCCCAGGCCGATCCCGAAAATGTTCGGCTGCTCGTCGAGCGTGTTCGCGGCGGAAGGATTTGACCATGGAACGCCAGATTGACGAGAGGCCGGGTTCCTATGCGCGCCGTCGCGCTTTTATCGCTATCGCCTTCTTCGTGGCGCTGGCGGTCGGTCTCTTCGTCTGGAATCCCGATACGCTCTATCTCTGGATCAAGGCGCTTCACATCATCGCGGTGATCTCGTGGATGGCCGGGCTGTTCTACATGCCGAGACTGTTCATCTACCACACGGATGCCGAGCCCGGCTCGGTGCAGTCGGAAACCTTCAAGGTCATGGAACGGCGCCTGCTGAAGGTGATCATGAACCCGGCGATGATGCTGACTTGGATTTTCGGGCTGTATCTGTCGTGGTCGGTCTATGGCTTCCAGGGCGGATGGCTGCACGCCAAGATCGGGCTCGTCGTTCTCTTGACCGGCGTGCATGTGTTTTTCAGCCGCGCAGCGAAGGCATTCGAGCGTGACGAGAACCGGCGTTCGGCGCGCTACTGGCGCTTCATGAACGAGGCGCCGACCGTTTTGATGATCGCGATCGTCATACTTGTCGTCGTCAAGCCATTTTGACGCAGCCGGCTGGCGGGTTAAATTTGCTTCATTTTAAGCAGCCCCCTTGCGGCGGGGGAGCTGACTCGCTATTTTCCGTCCACCTCATCCTTGTGGCATGTATGTAAAGTTCGATCGTCTGCGGGTTCCCCGCAGGACCGGTTACTGTCTCGACATCGCCTTTCCCCTCAAAATTATAGAGTAATGGACACTTCATGTCTGAAATGAAGCTTCAGGAACTTAAGAGTAAATCCCCGACCGATCTTCTGGCATTCGCCGAATCGCTCGAGGTCGAGAATGCCAGCACGATGCGCAAGCAGGAGCTGATGTTCGCAATACTCAAGGTTCTTGCCAGCCAGGACGTCGAAATTATCGGCGAAGGCGTGGTCGAAGTTCTGCAGGACGGCTTCGGCTTCCTGCGTTCCGCCAACGCCAACTATCTCCCCGGCCCCGATGACATCTACATCTCCCCCTCGCAGATTCGCCGCTTCTCGTTGAAGACTGGCGATACGGTTGAAGGCCCCATCCGCGGACCGAAGGAAGGCGAGCGCTATTTCGCTCTGCTGAAGGTCAACACGATCAACTTCGACGATCCTGAAAAGATCCGTCACAAGGTTCACTTCGACAACCTGACGCCGCTCTATCCGAACGAGCGCTTCAAGATGGAACTCGAGATCCCCACCAACAAGGATCTCTCGTCGCGCGTGATCGATCTGGTCGCGCCGCTTGGTAAGGGCCAGCGCGGTCTGATCGTCGCGCCGCCGCGCACGGGTAAGACGGTTCTCCTGCAGAACATTGCGCACTCGATCACCGCCAATCACCCGGAATGCTATCTCATTGTTCTTCTGATCGACGAGCGTCCTGAAGAAGTGACGGACATGCAGCGTTCGGTGAAGGGCGAAGTCGTTTCCTCGACCTTCGACGAGCCGGCAACCCGCCACGTCCAGGTCGCCGAGATGGTCATCGAGAAGGCAAAGCGTCTTGTCGAACATGGTCGCGACGTTGTGATCCTTCTCGATTCGATCACCCGCCTCGGCCGCGCTTACAACACGGTTGTTCCCTCTTCCGGTAAGGTTCTGACCGGTGGTGTCGACGCCAACGCGCTGCAGCGCCCGAAGCGCTTCTTCGGCGCTGCGCGTAACATCGAAGAAGGCGGTTCGCTGACCATTATCGCGACCGCGCTGATCGATACGGGTAGCCGTATGGACGAAGTCATCTTCGAAGAATTCAAGGGTACCGGTAACTCGGAAATCGTTCTCGACCGCAAGGTCGCCGACAAGCGCATCTTCCCGTCAATGGACATTCTCAAGTCCGGCACGCGTAAGGAAGACCTGCTTGTTCCACGCCAGGATCTGCAGAAGATCTTTGTTCTCCGCCGTATCCTGGCGCCGATGGGCACGACCGATGCGATCGAGTTCCTCATCGACAAGCTGAAGCAGACGAAGAGCAATTCGGATTTCTTCGAATCGATGAACACCTGATTTATCCTTAGCCGGATTCTATCATCCAAAGCCGGCCGCTATCTTGGCCGGCTTTTTTGTTTCTATATGCCTGATTGTCTGGTCGCTCCTCTTTTCTGAGCGAGAACAGATCGATTCGGTATCGTACCAATTGGAGTGTGTCCGTGGCGGAATTCACCGAGACAATCTATGCGCTCTCCAGCGGCGCCGTTCCGGCCGGCTTGGCCGTGATCCGCATAAGCGGCCCAAAGGTCGAAGATGTCGTTCGCAGCATGGTTTCAGGCACCGTCCCTGCTCGCACAACATCTTTACGAACGATTCGAACCCGTAACGGTGATGTGCTCGACAATGGGCTTGTGCTGTTCTTTCCAGGTCCAAACTCCTTCACTGGTGAAGATGTCGTCGAATTTCATCTGCACGGCGGCCGCGCTGTCGTCAGTGCTGTCTATCGGGAGCTAAGCGCGTTTGACGGGATGCGGCAGGCCCTAGCTGGCGAGTTCTCCCGACGTGCTTTCGAAAATGGCAAGCTTGACCTGCTGGAAATCGAGGGTCTTGCGGACTTGATTTCCGCAGAGACGGAGATGCAGCGCCGCCTCGCCCTTGAGCAGAGCTCCGGCGGGCTCTCGTTGATCTATGAAGCTTGGGCGAAGCGGCTGACGCGCGGTCGCGCGCTGATCGAGGCCGAACTGGATTTCCCTGATGAAGACGATGTTCCAGGCTCGGTGTCAGACCAAGTCTGGTCGGATATGACCGAGCTTGCGAAAGAGATACGTCAACATCTTGGCATGGCAAAGACCGGCGAGATCATCAGAGACGGGTTCAAGGTTGTTATCGCCGGCTTGCCGAATGCGGGGAAGTCGAGCCTGATGAATGCGCTTGTTCGTCGCGACATTGCGATTGTCACGGATATCGCCGGAACGACACGTGATGTGCTTTCGACGGATCTCGATATCGATGGATTTCTGGTCAAGCTTTACGACACCGCCGGCTTACGGGAGACTGAGGAGGTGGTTGAGCGCGAAGGTATTCGTCGTGCACGCACTGCGATGGATGCCGCCGATCTCGTCATCTATATAGAAGACATGTCGGTTCCGTCAGAGAATGACCGCGTCCCCTCGTCCGCACTTCGTGTTGGAACGAAGGCGGACTTGCCCGGCGTGTCATCGAAGCCATACGATGTAAGGATTTCGGTGGAAACCGGCGCGGGCTTGGATGAACTGCGTCAGACGATCGGAGATCGGTTGCGCGAGATGGTACCACCGCATTCGCTGGCTATACCTACTCGCACGCGCCACAACGATTCGTTAGCGGAATGTATTGCGGCTATCGAACGGGCCGTCGCTAACGATCATGTTGACCTGGATATTAGAGCGGAAGAGCTCCGCATGGCCGGTGCCGCGCTTGGCCGCATTACTGGCCGGGTTGATGTCGAGAATCTGCTCGACATTATCTTCGGTGAATTCTGCATCGGCAAATGATTCACGTGAAACACTGCGACGACGCTGAAAAACGTGGTTTCACGTGAAACATCTTGACTCCCTGGGCGGCTTGCCGCATCACCGATGCGATCTCAGGAGCATTGCTATGAATACCTCACGGTTCGATGTCATCGTCATTGGCGGCGGGCACGCTGGATGCGAAGCTGCTTCCGCGGCTGCGCGCGCTGGCGCCAAGACCGCGCTTGTGACGCATAAGCGCGAGACCATCGGCGTCATGTCCTGCAACCCGGCAATTGGCGGCCTTGGTAAGGGTCATCTGGTTCGCGAGATCGATGCAATGGACGGGCTGATGGGACGCGTGGCTGATGCCGGCGGCATCCAGTTCCGTATGCTCAATCGGAAGAAGGGGCCG
Source organism: Rhizobium sp. UBA1881 (assembly GCF_002338015.1). NCBI lineage: Bacteria > Pseudomonadati > Pseudomonadota > Alphaproteobacteria > Hyphomicrobiales > Rhizobiaceae > Rhizobium > Rhizobium sp. UBA1881. The sequence continues at coordinate 51,646 of NZ_DDHH01000088.1, read as the reverse complement.
GCCGTGCGCGGCCCTCGCACGCAGGCAGATCGAAAGCTTTACCGCCAGGCGATGCATGCGGAGATTTCCGCCATCCCCAATCTGACTATTGTCGAGGGCGATGCCTTTGATTTGTCGATCAAGGATGGGCGTGTATCGGGTGTCATCATGAAAGATAGCCGGATTCTTGATGCTGGTGCCGTGGTCTTGACGACCGGCACTTTCCTGCGCGGCCTTATACATATCGGTGATAAGAAGATCCCGGCCGGCCGTGTCGGCGAAGAGCCATCGATGGGTCTGTCCAAGACACTTTTGGGAATGGGATTGCAGCTCGGTCGACTAAAGACTGGTACCCCTGCCCGGTTGGATGGGAAGACCATCGACTGGGCGGGCGTTGGCCGGCAGGGCGCCGATGATGACGCCGTCCCCTTCTCCTTTATGACTGACCATATTTCCAACCCGCAGATCGATTGCGGCGTTACGCGTACAACGGAAGCGACGCATCGGATAATCGTCGACAATCTGAAGCGCTCGGCCATGTATTCTGGTCAGATTGAAGGTGTTGGTCCACGGTATTGCCCGTCGATCGAGGACAAGCTGGTTAAGTTTGGCGAGCGAGATGGTCACCAGGTGTTTCTTGAGCCCGAGGGTCTCGATGACGACACGGTCTATCCGAACGGCATATCGACATCACTTCCCGCCGAAGTCCAAGATGCGTTCATTCGAACGATACCCGGTCTTGAGCAAGTCGCCATTCTCCAGCCGGGCTACGCGATTGAGTATGACCACGTCGACCCGCGGGAGCTCAAACCCTCGCTCGAGGTGAGGAAGCAACCAGGCTTGTTCCTGGCCGGGCAGATCAACGGCACGACAGGATATGAAGAGGCGGCGGCTCAGGGTTTGGTCGCCGGACTTAATGCGGCTCGGCTGGCTGGGCAGCAAGACGCGTTGCGCTTCAGCCGTACTGACTCCTACATTGGTGTCATGATCGACGACCTGACGTCGCGCGGCGTGGCCGAACCCTATCGGATGTTTACATCGAGAGCGGAGTACCGTCTTTCGCTCCGTGCAGACAATGCCGATGTTCGCCTGACCCCGCTTGCTATCTCATTGGGAATTGCATCCCGCGGCCGTGCCGATCGATTTGAGCAATATGCAGCGGCGATCGAAGCGGGTCGCGCAATTTTGACGTCGCTCTCGATCACACCAACAGAGGCAAGGCGGTTTGGCCTTAAGCTTAACCTCGATGGTCAGAGGCGAACGGCTTATGAGTTGCTGGCGTTCCCTGACTTCGATCTTGAGACGCTTCGGCCGGTGTGGCCCGAGTTGAGCGCGATCGATTTGAAGGCGGGCGCCGCCCTTGAGATCGAGGCTAACTATGCGGTCTATATGGATCGGCAACAAGCCGACGTGGCGCATATCAAGCGGGATGAAGAGCGGTTTATCCCGGCGGATTTTGATTTCGACCGCTTGTCCGGTCTATCCAACGAGCTTAAGCAGAAGTTGGCGAAGGCTCGCCCTTATGACGTCGCGCAGGCTTCGCGAATTGATGGGATGACTCCGGCGGCGATTTCGCTCCTGCTCGTGCATTTGCGACGCGGCGAGGTCGCTGCATAGACTGCAACCTACACTATTTGAGAGTCCTTGTATGGAATTGAACGGCCGGCGTGTTTCACGTGAAACACAGGAACGACTTGAGCAATTTGTGGGTCTATTTCAGAAATGGAGCAAGGCTATAAACCTCTCCGCGCCCTCCACTCTCAAGGACGCGTGGGAGAGACATATTGCTGATAGCGCTCAGATCTTCCAGCTTCAGCCGCACGCGGGCAACTGGGTGGATCTCGGTAGCGGCGGCGGCTTTCCCGGCGTGGTAACAGCGATCTTCCTTGCTGAGCTCAATGACGGCTGGGTGCATCTGGTCGAGAGCAACAACAAGAAGGCTGCCTTTTTACGCACGGCGCTGAGGGAAACGGGGGCCCGTGGCTCCGTGCATCCGCTGCGGATCGAAGATGCGGTCGCGGACCTCCCGGCTTGCGATTTCGTGTCGGCCAGGGCGCTTGCGGACCTGGATAAACTTCTGGAATTCGTCGATCCATTTTCGATCCGTAACGAAAAAATCCGCGCGTATTTCCATAAAGGCCGGGATTACCGATCAGAGGTGGCAAATGCGCATGGTCGCTGGGCATTTGATCTGGTAGAACACAAGAGTGCCGTCGAGATGGAGTCAGTCGTTCTCGAAATTTCCAATTTACGGCATTTGGTCTAACAAATCGGGCGTTGCGACAATGGTTGCTGGACGAAATCGGATTATTACGATCGCAAATCAGAAGGGTGGCGTTGGTAAAACGACGACGGCTATCAATCTGGCAACCGCGCTGGCCGCTATCGGCGAGCGAGTTCTCATTGTTGATCTCGATCCTCAGGGCAATGCAAGCACGGGCTTGGGTATCGATCGCAAGAACCGTAGTCGGTCCTCATACGATCTTCTGGTCGGTGACCATGGGATCCTCGATGTTGTGCAGGAAACCGCTGTACCGAACCTCTTCATAGTCCCTTCGACTATGGATCTGCTCGGGATCGAAATGGAGATCGCACAGCAGAGCGATCGTGTCTTTAAACTCAAGAAGGCGCTTGCTGAGCGCGATGCGTTTCAGTTTTCCTATATCCTTGTCGACTGCCCGCCGTCCTTCAATCTCTTGACGATGAATGCGATGGCGGCTGCGCATTCGGTGCTGGTTCCTCTGCAGTGCGAATTTTTCGCGCTCGAGGGGTTGAGCCAGTTGCTGGAGACCGTCGACCAGGTTCGCAGAAGCGTGAACCCGCAGCTCGATATCCAGGGTATTGTGCTGACGATGTTCGATTCGAGAAACAATCTGGCGCAGCAGGTCGTGAACGATGTGCGCACCCATCTCGGCGAAAAGGTTTACCATACGTTAATTCCGCGCAACGTTCGGGTGTCCGAGGCGCCATCCTACGGCAAGCCTGCCATTCTCTACGACCTTAAATGTGCTGGAAGCCAGGCCTATCTGCAGCTGGCTTCTGAAGTCATTCAGCGCGAGCGCGTCTGGCTGCCTGAACAAGCTCTTGAATAAGTGGTGAGTACCGACATGAACGATGATGTCTCGAAGAGAAGACTTGGGCGTGGCCTCGCGGCGCTGATTGGTGAAATGGACCAACCGGCGCCCGTCGATGCAGGTCAGCGCGCAGTCAGCGCCGATCGTCTGGTGCCGATCGAGTTCATCACGCGCAACCCTCGCAACCCTCGCCGCTTCTTCGATGACGGCGAGCTTCATGATCTCGCAAGCTCAATCCGCCAGCATGGTATTGTGCAGCCGGTTGTTGTACGTACACTTTCTACAAGCCAATATGAAATCATAGCCGGCGAAAGACGTTGGCGGGCTGCGCAGTTGGCCGGTCTGGTTGAGATTCCTGTCATCGTGCGCGATGTCGATGATAAGACCGCGCTCGAGATCGCAATCGTTGAAAACGTTCAGCGATCTGACCTGAATGCGCTGGAAGAAGCGCTCGGCTACGAGCAGTTGATTGCGGACTACGGCTACACTCAGAACGATCTCGGCGAGATCATCGGCAAGAGCCGCAGCCATGTCGCCAATTCGCTGCGACTTTTGAAATTGCCGGAGCCTGTTCGTGACTTGCTCGCCGCTGGCAGTCTGTCTGCCGGCCATGCGCGCGCGCTGGTGTCCACGTCGGACCCAACCGTCTTGGCCCGAACGATCGTCTCCAAGGGCATGTCAGTGCGCGATGCGGAGCGCCTTGCGCAGAACGACATCAAGGCGCAATCGGAGCCGAAGCCAGCGGTCAATCCGCGTGACCAGAAGGATTCCGATACGATCGCGCTTGAGCGTACCCTCTCCGATACACTCGGATTGGATGTCGTCATCAACCACAAGGCGAATGGCGGGCAGATTCGGATTTCTTATAAGTCATTGGATCAATTGGAAGAAATCTGCCGCCTGCTGGAGCGGCGCTGATCCGGTCTATTTTCGACCAGACTGGAGCGTGGTCGATAGAAGTGTCTGCATGGCGATCGTGTCCTCTAGCGAGGCGCGACGCCTTGTCTGAAGGATGGCCGCTTGTAGGCGGCTTGTTTCACGGGCCAGTGCGTCGGCCGACCATGTCCTCAGAGCCTGCTCGATGATCGGCTTGCGCTTGAAATGAAGATGGCGCCCAAGCGTCTGCATCACCTGCGACGCCGGCGTGCGCTTCTCTTCCATTTCCGCACGCATGGCATCCATCAATTGGAATTGCCGCAGACATGCCTGTATGACCAGGAAAACAGATGTCTTCGATGCCGTGATCTTCTGCATGGCGTGCAGGAAGTTTCCGGAATTTCCAGTCAGGATGGCATCAACAGCGTCGTCGACGGATATGGCGCTGGCGTCGCCGATGATCTCCGTGACGTGATGTTCCTCGATGACTTCAAGATTGAGGCAGTAGAGCGCAAGCTTCCTGACCTCGTTGCGCGACGCTATGCGGTCGCCCCCTATCAATTCGAGCAACGCTTGGCGCGCTCCGGTCGTAATGCGAAGATTGGCGCCTGCGAGTTCGACGTCTATCAAGCTATTCAGCGCGCGCGCGTCGTCCGCGTAGCACGGGATGGTCGCGACGCTGCGGGCGGCTTCGCTTGCTTTGCGTAGGAGCGATCCTTTCTTGAGATCACCGGCCTCGATGATGATGAAAGTCGCCTCGGGAGGCTTCTGCGCCAAGACCTGAAGACCGTCAACGAGGTACTTCTCGTTTGCCGCGCCGCGAATCCAGATGAGTTTCTGGCCGCCGAAGAGACCGATGGCGCCTGCTTCGTCGAGCAGACGTCCTTGGTCTTTCTGGAGGTCACCAATATCAAGTTTGATCAGGGAGAACGGGTCGGTCAGGTCTACGCCGGTCTTGCCGGCGAGCAGGCTGGCGCGCTCGGACACCAGCCCGCGATCCGGGCCATAGATGACGAATAGCTGGTAGTGGCGGGCAGATTTCTCAAGAAATCCCTCGAACTCGTGCGATTTTATCTCCGCCACTCAGCCGCTCCTCAGCGGCCAAGCGCCGCGGCGATATCAGCGGCCACAAACTCAGCGACCTGGCGTGCTGCGCGGTCTTCTGAGTCGCGAACGGCGCGCTGCTTGGCAAACTCCTGGGCCGGGAAGTCGATGAGGGCGGTAGCCGACTGGTGGCCAGCACGGATTACGTGGCCGTCCTTATTGGACTTCAGCGTGTAGTCGACGCTGACGGTCGTACGGCCTGCGCGTGATTCATCGGAGGATGCAACGAGCAACGTATCAATGACGCTCGATCGTGCATTCATCTCGACCTTGTAATCGGCCTTGTCCGGCTCGCCGGCGCCGCGGGAGGACAGGAAGATCAACCGGTTGCGAACTTCCTGCTCGACGCGCGAATTCGCCTCGGAGAAGGCGATGGATGACAGCTTGTCGGCAACGCCAGACGTTTCGGAATAGAGCGGCCGAACCTGGCACGAGGCGAGAAGAACCGTGGTTGCCAGCACCGCGGCAATCCCCGCGCGGCTGGCCAGCCTGGAAGCGATATTAAACGACAATGTTCACAATCCTTTGCGGAACCACGATAATTTTCTTCGGCGCCTGGCCGTTGAGCACGCGCTTGACATCCTCCAACGCAAGGGCGGCATCGCAGACCGTAGTTTGATCTGCGTCGCGAGAGATTGTCAATTCGGCGCGCTTCTTGCCGTTGATCTGCACCGGCAGGACGACGTCGTTCTCTACCACGAGGGCGTCGTCGTATGTTGGCCAAGCTGTCTGCGAGAGCAGCGTGTCGTGACCGAGCACCGACCAGCATTCTTCCGCCAGATGCGGTGTCATCGGCGCCACAAGCTGCACGAGGATTTCCGCTGCATCGCGCACGGCGGCGCGATATGCGGCATCGGCCTTGCCTGATGCTACAGTGGTCAGCGGCCCGGCAATGGCGTTCACGAGCTCATAGATGCGCGCGACGGCCTTGTTGAACCACAGCTTGTCGTAGTCGTTCTGAACGGCCTTCAGCGTCTTGTGTGCCAGCTGGGAGATGGCAAGCGCGTCGCCATCCTTAGCCGGAGTCGCAGCGACGTCGCTGAGAGCTTCGGCAGCTTCCGAGATGAGACGCCACAGGCGCTGGGTGAAGCGGTGTGCGCCTTCGACGCCCGCTTCCGACCAGATAACATCGCGCTCAGGAGGGGAGTCCGACAGAACGAAGAAGCGGGCCGTGTCGGCGCCGTAGGAAGCAATGATGTCATCGGGATCGACGACGTTCTTCTTCGATTTCGACATCTTCTCGATCGAGCCGATGGCGATCTCTTCATTGTTCGAGAGGAGAAACGCACGGCGTTTTCCGTCCAGTTCCTCGATCTTGATATCGGCCGGTGCGACCCATTCGCGGGTCATGCCAGAGCCACGGCTATAGGTTTCGTGCACCACCATGCCCTGCGTGAACAGGCCCTTGAACGGTTCCTTCACGTCGACATGGCCGGTTTCGCGCATGGCGCGGGTGAAGAAGCGCGAATAGAGCAGGTGCAGGATCGCATGCTCGATACCACCGATATACTGATCGACTGGCAGCCAGCGGTTTGCGGCCGCGAAATCCGTCGGCTTGCTCTCCCAAGGCGCCGTGAAGCGGGTGAAGTACCAGCTGGAATCGACGAAGGTGTCCATCGTGTCGGTTTCGCGACGGGCATCCTTGCCGCAATGCGGGCAGGCGACGTGGCGCCAGGTCGGGTGCCGGTCAAGGGGATTGCCCGGCTGATCGAAGGTGACATCCTCCGGCAGCTTGACCGGAAGATCCTTCTTCGGCACCGGCACGACACCGCAATCCTGGCAGTGAATGACCGGGATCGGGCAGCCCCAATAGCGCTGGCGGGAAATACCCCAGTCGCGCAGGCGGAAGTTGACCTTGCGCTCGCCCTGAGGCGCATTGCCCAGCGATGCGGACGACAGACGGTCGGCCACGATATTGAAGGCTTCGTCCGTCGACTTGCCATCCAGGAAGCGCGAGTTGATCATGATGCCGTCGCCGTCATAGGCGGTATCGCCGACAGCGAAGGTCGCGACGTCGCCGTCACGCGGCATGACAACGGGTATGACCGGAAGGCCATATTTGCGGGCGAAATCGAGGTCGCGCTGATCGCCTGCCGGGCAGCCGAAGATGGCGCCCGTGCCGTAGTCCATCAGCACGAAATTGGCGATGTAGACGGGCAACTCCCAGGAGGGGTCCAGCGGATGGCGGACACGGATGCCCGTGTCGATGCCCCGCTTTTCGGCGGTCTCGAGCGCTGCCAGCGACGTGCCGGCGCGGCGGACGTCTTCGCAGAAGGCGTCGATCTCGGCGTTCTTGGCCGCCGCATCCTTGGCCAGCGGGTGATCGGCGGAAATGGCGAGGAAGGACGCGCCAAACAGGGTGTCCGGGCGCGTGGTGTAGACCGTTACCTCGGTCTCGCCAGCAGGGGCGGTTTCGCCGACGATTTCCCAGCGGATTGTCATGCCTTCCGAGCGGCCGATCCAGTTCTTCTGCATCAGGCGGACCTTCTCAGGCCACTGATCGAGACCATCCAAGGCGTCGAGCAGATCCTGGCTGAAGTCGGTGATCTTGAAGAACCACTGAGTCAGCTCGCGCTGCTCGACAAGCGCGCCGGAGCGCCAGCCACGACCGTCGATAACCTGCTCGTTGGCGAGAACGGTATTGTCGACCGGGTCCCAGTTGACCTTCGACTGCTTGCGGTAGACGAGACCCTTTTCCAGGAAGTCCACGAACATATGCTGCTGGTGCTGGTAATATTCGACATCGCAGGTCGCGAATTCGCGGCTCCAGTCGAGCGACAGGCCCATCGCCTTCAGCTGCGACTTCATCGATGCGATGTTCTGGTAGGTCCAGGCCGCAGGGTGAACGTTGCGCTCCATGGCGGCGTTTTCAGCCGGCATGCCGAAAGCGTCCCAACCCATGGGATGCAGCACGTTGAAGCCGCGGGCGCGCTTGTAGCGCGCGACGACGTCGCCCATCGCATAGTTGCGGACGTGGCCCATATGGATACGGCCGGACGGATACGGGAACATCTCCAGCACGTAGTACTTCTCGCGCGGATCAGCGTTGTCGGTCTCAAAGACCTTCGCTTCGTTCCATTTTTTCTGCCAGCGAGGCTCGGCATCGCGCGGATTATAACGTTCGGTAGCCATGGTATTCGTATTTCCGGAAAATCAAGGGAAGTTGGTGGTGACCTTCACCATGAAACCACCGTAGCGTCAAGTTTTGCAGACGTGGTTTGGGGCCAATCGGCGCCTAGCTGCGATAATTTCGAGCCTTCGGACCTTGGCAAGCCAAGATCGGGTGTTTAGTGCATTTTCATTGTTTTCGATGATGGACCGAGGCGCAACATGGAACTTCAAGAGCGACTGGAAGAGGTTCGCGGCCGGATCGCCGCGGCGGCCCGCGAAACGGGAAGAGCGGAAGGCTCGGTGCAGCTCGTGGCCGTGTCCAAGACATTCGATGCGGATCAGATCCGCCCCGCCATCGAGGCTGGTCAGCGCGCGTTCGGTGAAAACCGGGTGCAGGAGAGTCAGGGCAAGTGGCCGGAGCTGAAGAGCGAGGCGGCTGGTATCGAGCTTCATCTGATCGGACCGCTACAGTCGAACAAGGCCGCTGAAGCGGTCGCGCTTTTCGATGTCATCGAGACGGTTGACCGCGAGAAAATCGCGCGCGCGCTGGCTGATGAAATGAAGCGCCAAGGCAAGGCCCCTCGCCTTTATGTGCAGGTCAATACGGGGCTTGAGCCGCAGAAGGCCGGCATTGCGCCTGACGATACGGCGGCGTTCGTGGCGCTCTGCCGCGATGAGCTTGGTCTTTCCGTCGAAGGGCTGATGTGCATTCCGCCGGCGGATGAAAACCCGGGCCCGCATTTTGCCCTGCTGGCGAAACTCGCGAAGGCTTGTGGCGTCGAGAAGCTCTCGATGGGCATGTCGGGAGATTACGAGGCAGCGGTCGCTTTTGGCGCGACCAGCGTGCGGGTCGGGTCCGCCATTTTTGGCACCCGCTGATCATCGTATCTGCTCCAGTGGTCGGCGTGAATGTTTCACGGGAAACATTTGCGATCCGCGCTACGGCGCAATTGCCACCGGCAATAAAAAACCCCGCCGAAGCGGGGTTCTAATCTCAGTCCGTCCAACCGCTTAGTAGCGATCGTCTTCGTCTTCATCCGGCGTCGAGGACTTCAGCGACTTCAGCTTCGCGAAGACGGCATCGGCGTCGATTTCCTTTTCTTCCTCACGCTCGTAGCTCGGAGCCAGGCGTTCGGTCTCGTGCGCGGACTGCAGCGTTTCGCCGAGTTCGGCGGCGGTCGGCAGCGGACGGCCCTTGGCGGCCTTTTCAACTTCCATGTCGAGGTCGATCTGGCTGCAGAGGCCGAGCGTGACCGGATCCATCGGCGTCAGGTTGGCGGCGTTCCAGTGGGTGCGCTCGCGGATCTGCTCGATGGTCGACTTTGTCGTGCCGACGAGGCGCGAAATCTGGGCGTCCTTCAATTCCGGGTGATTGCGAACCAGCCACAGGATGGCGTTCGGACGGTCCTGGCGCTTGGAGACCGGCGTGTAGCGCGGGCCACGACGCTTGGATTCAGGAACGCGCACCTTCGGCTCGGAAAGCTTCAGCTTGTGGGCCGGGTTCTTCTCGGCGCGTTCGATTTCGTCGCGCGACAGCTGACCGGTGGAGATCGGATCCAGGCCCTTGATGCCCTGCGCAGCTTCGCCGTCGGCGATCGCCTTCACTTCCAGAGGGTGCAATTTGCAGAACTGAGCGATCTGGTCGAAAGACAGAGCTGTGTTGTCGACGAGCCAAATAGCGGTCGCCTTCGGCATAAGCAGTTGTTGAGCCATGGATATAGTCCTTCTGTCGTCCGCGCCGGTGTCGCGGTCCGTGGGTTGTCACCACTATGTCCGGGAAATTATGCCGCTATATAACCGGAGTGACGCATAATTGCAATTGATCACGAATGAAATGACCTTTGTCTAATTGCCGGGTCGATCTGACCTGTTATGAATGCACAAAACCGCCTGTGGCGTACTCCTGCCGCCGGCGTCCGAGTGAGGAGGAAATCGATGTCGGAGAAGATCTACCCGGTGCAAAAGCCGGTTCAGAACCATGCGCTGATCGACAAGGCCAAGTACGAGAAATGGTACGAGGAGAGCGTCGAGAACCCGGATAAGTTCTGGGGCAAGCATGGCAAGCGGATCGACTGGTTCAAGCCTTACACGAAGGTGAAGAACACCTCTTTCACCGGCAATGTGAAGATCAAGTGGTTCGAAGACGGCCAGACGAACGTCTCTTACAACTGTATCGACAGGCACCTGAAGACCAACGGTAATCAGGTCGCGATCATCTTCGAGGGCGACAACCCCTACATCGACAAGAAGATCACCTATAACGAGCTTTACGAGCATGTTTGCCGGATGGCGAATGTCCTGAAGAAGCACGGCGTCAAGAAGGGCGATCGCGTCACCATCTACATGCCGATGATCCCCGAGGCGGCCTATGCGATGCTCGCCTGCGCGCGTATCGGCGCCGTGCATTCCATCGTGTTCGGCGGCTTTTCGCCGGAGGCCCTGGCGGGGCGGATCGTGGACTGCGAATCAACCTTCGTCATCACCTGCGATGAGGGCGTGCGCGGCGGCAAGCCAGTGCCGCTCAAGGAAAACACCGACACCGCGATCCATATCGCCGCGCGTCAGCATGTGATCGTCGAGAAGGTTCTGGTGGTTCGCCGCACGGGCGGCAAGACGGGTTGGGCGCCGGGTCGCGACCTCTGGTATCACCAGGAAATGGCGACGGTGAAGCCGGAGTGCCCGCCCGCCAAGATGAAGGCGGAAGATCCGCTTTTCATCCTCTACACGTCGGGCTCGACCGGCAAGCCGAAGGGTGTGCTTCATACCACCGGCGGCTATCTCGTCTACGCGGCGATGACGCATGAATATGTGTTCGACTATCACCCCGGCGATATCTACTGGTGCACAGCCGATGTCGGCTGGGTCACCGGCCACTCCTATATCGTCTATGGCCCACTTGCGAACTGCGCGACGACGCTGATGTTCGAGGGTGTCCCAAACTTTCCAGATCAGGGACGCTTCTGGGAGGTTATCGACAAGCACAAGGTCAATATCTTCTACACAGCCCCGACGGCCATCCGCTCGCTGATGGGCGCCGGCGATCATTTCGTGACGCGTTCGTCGCGGTCGAGTCTGCGTCTGCTCGGCACGGTGGGCGAGCCCATCAATCCGGAAGCGTGGGAGTGGTACTATAACGTCGTCGGCGACAAGCGTTGCCCTGTCATCGATACCTGGTGGCAGACGGAGACGGGCGGCCACATGATCACGCCGTTGCCCGGTGCGACCGACTTGAAGCCAGGATCGGCGACCAAGCCCTTCTTCGGCGTTAAGCCGCAGCTGGTGGACAATGAAGGCAACGTGCTGGAGGGAGCCGCAGACGGCAATCTCTGCATCACCGACAGCTGGCCGGGGCAGATGCGCACGGTCTACGGCGACCACGAGCGCTTCATCCAGACCTACTTTTCGACCTACAAGGGCAAGTATTTCACCGGCGACGGCTGCCGGCGGGATGAGGATGGATATTACTGGATTACCGGTCGCGTCGATGACGTGCTTAATGTCTCCGGCCATCGTCTCGGCACGGCCGAGGTCGAATCGGCGCTGGTGTCGCACAGCCTCGTGTCCGAGGCGGCGGTTGTCGGCTATCCGCATGCGATCAAGGGTCAGGGCATCTATTGCTATGTCACGCTGATGGCCGGCAACGAGGGTTCGGATGAGCTGCGCCAGCAGCTGATCAAGCATGTCCGCAACGAGATTGGCCCGATCGCGGCACCGGACAAGATCCAGTTCTCGCCCGGGCTGCCGAAAACCCGGTCGGGCAAGATCATGCGACGCATCCTGCGCAAGATCGCCGAAGATGATTTCGGTTCACTGGGCGATACGTCGACGCTGGCTGATCCGGCTGTGGTCGATGACCTGATCGCCAACAGGCAGAACAAGGCGACTGCTTAGCGTCGGCTGCCTGCTAATGAGAGGCCGCTTTGGGAAACCGGAGCGGCCTTAATCTTGATCAGGGCATGGCGTCTTGGGCTTCCGACCGCCGTCATAGGCGACGGCGATCCCCTCGCCCAGCATATACTGAGCCGGATTCCGTCCATCGGAGAGCGTGACGTCGGCCAAGATGCGGCCGAAATATTTATCGCCGGAAATTCGGGTCAGCTGCACTTGCGGCGAACTGTCGGTGAGCGTTTCCAGCATTTGGCGGGCATCGATCCCCGCGCGTCTGACCGTAGCACACTTCGAGTGCATCTCGGGCGTATCGATGCCGCGAATGCGGACATAGACTTCCACAGTCTGCTGCGGCCACGGACGGGCCGCGACCAGCAAGGTGTCTCCATCGATCACACGCAAAATCTCAGCCGAGACGGGTCCGGCGATCTCATCGCGCGCGAAAGCCGGCATCGAAAGTGCCGCGATGATCGCTAGTGAAGTGAAGACGTGCGTGAACATATAAGGAATAAATTCCGATATTCATGCGAAGTCAATAGGAATATTTACTTAGAAGTCGATCGCGCGACCGTTGATTTCCCAATCGCCGAAGCGGGCCGGATCGGCACCCCCTCGCCCACCGATCTCGGTCGGCATATCGGCCGGCAGTTCGTTGCGGCGACGCTCCTCAGCTTCGGCAAGCGCACGCTTGGCGGCGGGCGAGAGCATCTTGCGCGGGCGCTCCGTGCCCTCCTCGGCCAGAGCCTCGATATTGTCGTTGTCCGCTTCCTGCATCACGCACGCCCGCTTGAAAATATTGAAAATGGCCGATGAATAACCAGATTATAGGACGCCGACGCGGCGATTGAAACCCTTTGAGCGCAAACGATGCTCACCTGAAATGGAGATGATAATGAACCTTGTCCGTACTGCCATGTTGCTTGCCTTCATGACGGCACTGTTCATGGTCGTCGGGTTCATGATCGGTGGCCGCAGCGGCATGATGATCGCGTTCCTGGTTGCGGCCGGCATGAACTTCTTCTCCTACTGGAATTCCGACCGCATGGTGCTTTCGGCATACCGTGCACAGGAGATCGACGAGCGAAACGCGCCGGAGTTCTTCAACATCATCCGTGATCTCTCGCACAATGCCGGCCTGCCTATGCCGAAGGTCTATCTCTATGACAGCCCGCAGCCGAACGCTTTCGCGACGGGCCGCAATCCCGAGAATGCCGCTGTTGCGGCATCGACGGGCCTGTTGAGCGCGTTGTCGCCGGAGGAGGTTGCCGGCGTGATGGCACATGAGCTCGCGCACGTCCAAAACCGCGACACGCTGACGATGACGATCACGGCGACGCTTGCCGGCGCCATTTCAATGCTCGGCAATTTCGCCTTCTTCTTCGGCGGCAACCGCGAGAACAACAACAATCCTCTCGGTTTCGTCGGCGTTCTGCTGGCGATGATCGTCGCACCGATGGCCGCCATGCTGGTGCAGATGGCGATCAGCCGTACGCGCGAATATTCCGCCGACAGGCGCGGCGCCGAGATCTGCGGCAACCCGCTGTGGCTGGCCTCCGCACTTGGCAAGATCGCCCGTGGCGCCTCGAACATTCCGAACTATGACGCGGAACGCAATCCGGCGACGGCGCACATGTTCATCATCAATCCATTGACGGGTGCGGGCATGGACAACCTGTTTTCCACCCACCCGAATACGGAAAACCGTATCGCTGCGCTGCAGGAAATGGCGCGAGGCGGCATGAATAACTCGACGCCGTCGGTTCGTGCTGCTAATCCCGTGCGCAAATCGCGCTCAGTTCCGGATGCCGGCCTTGGCCGCGGTGGCTCGCAACCGCCAAAGGGTCCCTGGTCTTGAGTTCAGACGGTAAGAAAAAGCCATTTCGCAAACAAAAGTCGTCGGCGCCGGCGGAAACGTCCGCTTCCGCCAAGCCGGGTCTGCAGGCGCGTGCCGCGGCGTCGAAGATTTTGGCTGCGGTCATCGACCGCAAGCTCTCGCTTGATGGGGCGCTCGACCACGAACATGGCAATCCGGCTTACAAGGCGTTGGCCGACGACGACCGTGGTCTCGTCCGCGCAATTCTGAACACCACGCTTCGCCATCTGCCCCGCATCGAGGCTGCCGTGTCCTCGTTGCTGGAATCGCCCTTGCCGGAAGGTGCGCGCTCGCTGCAGCACGTGCTCTCGATTGCGGCGGCGCAGATCCTCTATCTCGACGTTCCCGATCATGCCGCAGTCGACATTGCCGTCGAGCAGGCCAATCTCGACCCGAGAAACCGGCGCTTCGCCAAGCTGGTGAATGCTGTACTGCGTCGACTGGGGCGCGAGAAGGAAGAGATCCTTCGCCAGATCGATGACATTCCTTCGATGCCCGCTTGGTTTCTCGAGCGGTTGGAAAAAGCCTACGGCCGTGAAGCGGCGCGGGCGATCTCGGATTCCCAGCTGCAGCCCGCTGCCATCGACCTGACTGTAAAATCGGACGCTGAGGCCTGGGCGGAAAAGCTCAATGGCGTCGTGCTGCCGACCGGCGGAGTCCGGCTTGCTGCATTCGACGGCTCCATCCCGTCTCTCGAAGGTTTCGACGAGGGATTGTGGTGGGTGCAGGACGCGGCGGCGAGCATTCCGGCGCAGCTCTTCGGCGATCTCTCAGGCAAGCGTGTTGCCGATCTTTGCGCTGCTCCTGGCGGCAAGACCGCGCAGCTGATCCTGGCGGGCGGCAAGGTCACCGCCGTCGAGCAGTCCGAAAACCGCATCAAACGCTTGCGTTCGAACCTTGATCGTCTCCAGTTGTCGGCGGAAACGATGGCGCAGGATCTGACCAAGTTCACGCCCGACGAGCTCTTCGACGCTATCCTGCTCGACGCGCCCTGCTCTTCCACCGGCACGACGCGGCGACATCCCGACGTGCTCTGGACCAAGGGACCGGAAGATATCGCAAAGCTCGCCGCGCTGCAGGAGCGTCTGTTGCGCCATGCGCTGCGGTTGCTGAAGCCCGGCGGCACGATCGTGTTTTCCAACTGCTCGCTTGATCCGAGCGAAGGTGAGGAAGTCGTTGCTCGGGTGCTCAAGGACACCGAAGGATTCGAGCGCGTGGCGATCGAGTTGAGCCGCTGGCCGGGGCTGGAGGAGGCGATCAGCCCACTCGGAGAATTCCGCACCACACCCGACATGCTGAAGCTACCATCCGGTTTCGCGCCGGGTCTTGACGGTTTTTATGCGGCCGTGTTGCGCCGTGTTGCCTGATCGAAGAGCAACTGGCATAGTTAAGCATTGTTGCAGAATCATCGACGGTCAGTGCCGTTTCCGGACTTGTCCATCCAATCCTAACGATATGGGTCAATAGACAATCGAAATGCGGTCCGGACGGTTTTCAGGTCTTTACCTGCGGGAGGCTTGGCGGCGGGTACTTTGCCGTGCTGCACTTCTGCGCCTCAAGTTGTTTCGCCACACGGTCTACGTGCCCGAGCGGCTGATCGTGGCGCCGACGGATCTCAGGCCCGTCGATTCGCATGTCGCTGAGGAAATCATCAACGGTCGCTTCCCGCTTGCCGGCCGCATGCTGGAGACCGGCGGAAAGTCGCCATTCACGTTTAGCCTTCCGTCGCGCGCCTTTGCGATCAAGCTGCATGGCTTCGGCTGGCTGCGCCATATGCGCTCCAAGAAGAACGATCTGCATTCCAACGTCGCCCGCGCCATCGTCAATAGCTGGCTGTCCATTCACGGCGGACGGATGGAAGGCATTGCCTGGGAGATCGACGTCACGGCGACGCGCGTCATTGCCTGGTTGTCGCATTCGCCCGTGGTGCTGCAGAATGCCGATCGTGGCTTCTATCGCCGCTTCGTGCGCTCGCTGGCGTTCCAGGTCCGCTTCCTGCGCCGCATGGCGCGCTATGCACCGCCCGGCGAGGTGCGTTTCCGGGTGCGTCTTGCGCTTGCCATGGCATCAATCTCGATGCCGGTACGCCCCAGCATAATCCGCAAATCCTCCGAAGCGCTCGATGTCGAGTTCGATAGCCAGATTCTGCCGGATGGTGGGCACGTGTCGCGCAACCCGCGTGTCGCGCTCGAGCTCCTGCTCGATCTGCTGCCGTTGCGGCAGACCTATATCAATCTCGGCCACGATCTGCCGCAGAAGCTGATATCCGGCATCGATCGCATGTATCCGGCGCTGCGCTTTTTTCGGCATCAGGATGGCGACCTCGCTCTTTTCAACGGCGCGACGTCGACGTCGGCGAACGAGATCGTTTCGCTGCTACGCTACGACGAGACGGCTGGTGAGCCGTTCAAGGCAATGCCGCATTCGCGCTACCAGCGCCTGGCGGCCGGTCGCACCGTCGTTATCGCCGATACCGGACTTCCGCCGAATGGTAACCTCTCGCGCACTGTTCATGCCGGATGCCTGTCATTCGAGATGTCATCAGGCCGGCATCGCTTCATCGTGAATTCGGGCTCGCCGAAATTTGCGGGCAACCGCTATGTGCAGGTCGCGCGCACCACTGCCGCGCACACGACCGTGACGCTCAACGATACGTCGTCGAGCCGGTTTGCGTCTTCCGATTTTCTGGCCCACCTGATCACCGATCCGGTGAAGACGGTTCAGGTCGATCGCGTGGTCGCCGATGACGGCCGGGATGTCGTCAAGGCGAGCCACGACGGCTATCTGAAAGAGTTCGGCGTGCTGCACGAGCGCGAGCTCACCTTGAACGCCACGGGCTCGATCATGACCGGGCTCGATCGCCTTGCGGTTTCCGAAGAGCGCAGAGGCGAAGGTGAGTTGCGGGCCGTGGCACGCTTTCACGCCCACCCATCGATCAATCTGAAGCAGATGGACCGGGAGTCCATCCTGATGACGGCGCCGGATGGCGAGAGCTGGTTGTTCTCCTCGCCCGGCAATACGGTCGAGATCGCAGAGGACGTGTTCTTTGCCGATGCCTCCGGCATCTGCGCTTCGGATCAGATGGAAATCAGCTTCGCCTATCCGGAAAAGCCGGAAATACGGTGGTTTTTGTCTCGCAGAAGCTAGCGGCTGTTTTCGCCGGCGCAAAGCTGTGCTAACGCGGCGCCATATTCCGCGCACCTCGCCGGATGTCTCCCGAAGATCGAACGGAGAAGCCACATGGCCGTTGTTTCCAAGAAAATCCCCGCCCCCGACAAGGTTGCCGTCAAGACTGCCTTGCTCTCCGTGTCCGACAAGACCGGCATCGTAGACCTAGCGCGCGCGCTTGCCGAAAAGGGCGTTCGGCTACTGTCGACCGGCGGCACCCACAAGGCGATCGCAGACGCTGGCCTCGATGTTACCGACGTTTCCGACGTCACGGGCTTTCCGGAGATCATGGACGGCCGCGTGAAGACGCTGCATCCCAAGGTTCACGGCGGTCTGCTGGCGATCCGCGACGACGCCGAGCATCAGGAAGCGATGAAGGCGCATGGGATCGATGGCATCGATCTCGCCGTCATCAACCTCTATCCGTTCGAGGATGTGCGCGCGGCGGGTGGCGATTATCCGACCACCGTCGAGAATATCGATATCGGCGGCCCGGCGATGATCCGCGCCTCGGCCAAGAACCATGCCTATGTGGCGATCCTGACCGATCCGGCCGACTATCCGGAGCTTCTCGAGCAGCTGTCGTCCGATGCCGGCCAGACCAGCTATGCCTTCCGCCAACGCCTCGCCGCCAAGGCTTATGCGCGCACGGCCGCCTACGACGCGATGATCTCCAACTGGTTCGCCGAAGCGCTGTCGATCGACACGCCGCGTCACCGGGTCATCGGCGGCGTGCTGAAGGAAGAGATGCGCTACGGCGAAAATCCGCACCAGACGGCCGGCTTCTACGTGACCGGCGAAAACCGTCCGGGTGTGGCCACCGCAACGCTTCTGCAGGGCAAACAGCTCTCCTACAACAACATCAACGACACGGACGGCGCCTTCGAGCTGATCGGCGAGTTTTCGCCCGAGAAGACCGGCCCGGCCTGCGCGATCATCAAGCACGCTAACCCGTGCGGTGTCGCCACCGGCCCGACGCTGAAGGACGCCTATCTCCGGGCGCTTGCCTGCGACAGCACGTCCGCCTTCGGCGGTATCATCGCGCTCAACCAGCTGCTCGATGCCGAGACGGCGGAAGAGATCGTCAAGCTGTTCACCGAAGTCATCATCGCGCCCGAGGTAACGGAAGAAGCCAAGGCGGTTATCGCGGCCAAGAAGAACCTCCGCCTACTCGTGACCGGCGGCCTGCCTGACCCGCGCTCTCGCGGCCTTACGGCGAAGACCGTGGCCGGCGGCCTGCTGGTACAGAGCCGTGACAACGGCATGATCGATGATATTGAGCTCAAGGTCGTCACCAATCGCCAGCCGACGGCACAGGAACTGGTGGACCTCAAGTTCGCCTACACGGTTGCCAAGCACGTCAAGTCGAACGCCATCGTCTACGCCAAGGACGGCCAGACGGCAGGCATCGGCGCCGGCCAGATGAGCCGCATCGATTCAGCACGCATCGCCGCGCTGAAGGCCGAGGATGCCGCCAAGGCAATGGGCTGGGCCGAGCCGATGACCAAGGGCTCCGCCGTTGCGTCGGAAGCCTTCTTCCCGTTCGCGGACGGGTTGCTGTCGGCGATTGCCGCCGGTGCCACGGCTGTTGTTCAGCCGGGCGGCTCGATGCGCGACCAGGAAGTGATCGACGCGGCGAACGAGCACAATGTGGCGATGGTCTTCACCGGCATGCGCCACTTCCGCCACTAAGTATCGAAGAAAACGGCTACGCCCTATCCGCCGGATAGGGCGTCCGGATCAACAGGACCAGCCCGCCGGCCAGAAACAGGACGAGCGTGGCCATGCCGAGATGCGACGAGCCGGTCGCATAAGTGACGATCGAAAACAGAAGCGTTGCCATGAAGCTGGTTGCCCGGCCTGACAGAGCGTAGATGCCGAAGTAGCGGCCTGCCTCATCAAGGCTGACGCTGCGCGCCAGATAAGAGCGCGACGAGGCCTGCACCGGGCCGAACGCCAAGCCGATCAGCAGGCCGTAGCCGATATAGGCTTTCTCCGCCGCCGTGCCGAACAGACCTCCCGAATCCGCCGTCGGAAGCGGCACCAGCCCGAAGAGCGTATAGCCGGGTTCGGTCGATACGATGCCGAAGGTCGCCAAGAGCAGCATGGTCAGGCTGATGACAATCGTCGCCTTCGAGCCGATACGCGCGTCGATCCGTCCGGCGATGATGCAGCCGAAAATCGCCACCACATTGAGAATGATGCCGTAGATGCCGATCTCGATGGTTGCCCAGCCGAACATGCCGGCGGCGAAGGCCCCGCCGAGGATCAGCAGGCCGTTGACGCCGTCCTGGTAGATCATGCGGGCGACGAGAAAGCGCAGTAGCGGGCGGCGCTCCTTGAGTTCCGCCAGCGTGTGCCTGACTTCACGCAGCCCGGAGTGCACGGCGGCGCCGAAGGGCAGGCCGCCTTTCACGTCAGGTGTGAACAGAAACATTGGCAGGACGAAAATCAGATACCAGACGGCCGAGATCGGCCCGGTGATGCGCGCATCCTCGCCGGTGTGCGGATCAAGGCCGAAGAGCGGGTCGAGGCCGAGGATGGTCTTGCCGGTCTCGGGACTTCCGGCAAGAAGTGCCACCACCGCGATCAACACGATCATCCCGCCAAGATATCCGAGGCCCCAGGCGGTGTTGGACAGACGTCCGACTTCGTCCTTTCCGACGAGGCGCGGCATCATGGAATCGTTGAAGACGATCGAGAATTCCGCGGCGATCGACGCCAGGATCATGAAGATAACGGGATAGATGACGGGCGAACCGGGTGCCGCGAACCAGAGGCAGCAGAGGCTGGCGATCTTGATGACGGCGAAGAAGCCGATCCATGGCTTTCGCCCGCCCGACTGGTCGGCAATCGAGCCAAGAATAGGGGAGAGAATGGCGATGATCACCGAGGAGATCGTCGCCATGTTGCTCCAGAGCGTTTGCGCGGAGACCGGATCTGCCGTCAGCCTGGCCACGAAGTAGGGGCCGAAGATGAAGGTGGTGACGACGGTGAAGAATGGCTGCGCCGCCCAGTCGAAGAACATCCAGCCCCAGATTCCCCTGCGCGTGGCGCGCTGGGGCTGTGTTCCCGTCCAGTCAATGCGATTCACCGGCCTGCTCCTGATTTGGGAGCGGACTGTCTCACCTCGTCCCGTCTCTGGCAAGGTCGGTCAGCAGGCCGGCGGCGACGGTGATGCGGGCCAGATTCGGATCGCCACCCTCGCTGAGACCCGCCAGTTCCTCGGCGATGCGGTTGATCCTGATCCGGTCACTCGCATGCCACGCCTGCACCGGCAGTTTTTCCTTGCCGTTGTTTGAGAGCGCCGAGCTGACGATATCGCGGCGCGCGGTCGCGATCTGGTCGAGGCTTCGCGCCAGGGCCAGGTTTTCGTAGTGATCCGAAGTGGTGATGCGGCTGCCGGCTGCCAGCAGTCGGCCGATACGGAAGGTCTGGCTGACCGCGAAGTAGCTCTCGGCGGCACGGATCAGCGGCTCGCCGGTGCGTTCCGCGATCTGCATGATCTCGGGCACGAGCGCGAAGCCGATCAGATGCGCGATCTCGGCCGAAAGCTTGTCCGGCACGCCGGCGGCCTGATATTCGGCCTGACGCGCCTCGAGTTCGGGAACGACCTGGTTGGCGAAGACCGGCTGCAGCTTCTTGAAGGCCGCGCGAAGCCTGTCGATGGTCTCGGCGATATCACCCTTCGCCATCTGCATCTTCAACAGCAGACGCGTCAGGACGGTGAAGATATGGCTGATCTCCTCATAGATGCGGTTCTGCATCTGGCCGGAAATCCGGCCGTCGAGCGCATCCGTCTCGCTCCAGAGCCGGCTCAGATCGAAGCCGTCGCGGGCGATGATGGCGGCGCGTACCACTTCGGGCGCCGATGCGGCTGTTGCGTCCATCATGCTGACGGCAAAGCTCGGGCCGCTGCGGTTGATGGCCTCGTTGGCCAGCACCGTCGCCACGATCTCGCGCTTCAGGCGGTGGTTGGCGATATCCGAGGCGTTGGACTTGCGCATCTTGGCGGGAAAATATTGCGAGAGCGTCGCCTCGAAATAGGGATCATCCGGCAGATCACTTGCCGCCAGCGCGTCGAAGAGAACGATCTTGGCGTATGATAATAGAACCCCGATTTCCGGCCGCGTCAGCGGCCTGCCGGCGGCGTAGCGTTCGGCCATGGTGGTGTCGTCGGGGAGCGTCTCGACCTTGCGGTTGAGCTGCTTGGCGGTCTCCAGAACGCCCATGAAGCGGGTGAGCTCGAGGCCGTTCGCCGTGCCTTTCCTCTCGGTCAGCGAGATGGCGAGCGACTGCAGGTAGTTGTTGCGCAGCACCAGCTTGCTGACTTCATCGGTCATCGAGGAGAGCAGCTGGTCGCGCTTCTGTCGCGTCAAGCGGTCGTCATGCATGGCGGCGGCGAGTGCGATCTTGATGTTCACTTCGACGTCCGAGGTATTGACGCCGGCGGAGTTGTCGATCGCGTCGGAATTGCAGCGACCACCTTTCAGGCCGTAGGCGATACGGCCGCGCTGGGTGACGCCCAGGTTCGCGCCCTCGCCGATCACCTTGGCGCGTACCTCGTCGGCGCTGATGCGGATCGGATCGTTGGCGCGGTCGCCGACGTCGGTATCGGTTTCCGATGTCGCCTTCACATAGGTGCCGATACCGCCGAACCAGAGAAGGTCGACAGGGCTTTTCAGGATCGCGGTCATCACTTCAAACGGCGTCGCGACCGTCTTGTCCATGCCGATCGCGGCAGCGGCCTGAGCGGTCAGCGTCACCGATTTCGCCGAGCGCGAGATGATCATGCCGCCCTTCGAGAGCAGGTTTTTGTCAAAGTCCTGCCAGCTTGAGCGCGGAAGATTGAACAGCCGCTGACGCTCCGCCAAGGTCTTCGCCATGTCAGGATCGGGATCAATGAAGATGTCGCGGTGGTCGAAGGCTGCCAAGAGCCGGATTTTGGGCGAGAGCAGCATGCCGTTGCCGAAGACGTCGCCCGACATGTCGCCAACGCCGGCAACCGTGAACGGCGTCGTCTGGATGTCGATGTCCATTTCGCGGAAATGGCGTTTCACCGTCTCCCAGGCGCCTCGCGCGGTGATGCCCATCTTCTTGTGGTCGTAGCCGGCGGAGCCGCCTGATGCGAAGGCGTCGTCGAGCCAGAAGCCGGCTTCCTGCGCCAGCGCATTTGCGGTGTCGGAGAAGGTTGCCGTGCCCTTGTCGGCGGCGACGACGAAATAGGGGTCGTCACCGTCAAGCCGCACGGTGTTTTCAGGCGGGATGATTTCGGTGCCGGAAATGTTGTCGGTGATCGAAAGCAGCGTGCGGATGTAGGTCTTGTAGGCTTCGCGCCCGGCATTGAAGATCTCGTCGCGATTGCCGCCGACGGGGAGCTTCTTCGGATAGAAGCCGCCCTTGGCGCCGACGGGCACGATCACGGCGTTCTTGACCTGCTGCGCCTTTACGAGGCCGAGTACCTCGGTGCGATAATCCTCGGCGCGATCCGACCAGCGAAGGCCGCCGCGCGCGACCCGTCCGAAGCGCAGGTGGACGCCCTCGACCTCGACGCCGTAAACGAACATTTCGCGGAACGGCTTCGGCGCCGGCAGGCCGTCGATCAGGTGCGGGTCGAGCTTGAAGGCCAGCATCGCCTTTGCCGAACCATCGGGATTGCGCTGGAAGTAGTTGGTGCGCAGCGTCGAGTCGACCACGTTGACATAGCGGCGCAGGATACGGTCGTCATCAAGGCTTGGAACGTCCGATAGCGCCGTCTCGATCCTTGCGTGAAGATCGGTCGCCTTCTTGATCCTGTTCTTCTCGGTCAGCTTCGGGTCCAGGCCATCGTGGAACAGGCGAAAGATGAGCGAGGAGATAGCCGGGTATTTATCCAGCGTCGTCGCGATGTAATCCTGCGAATAGGCGATGCCGGCCTGGCGCAGATAGCGCGAGTAGGCGCGCAAGACGCTTGTCTCGCGGGCCGACAGGCCTGCCGAGATGATCAGGCGGTTGAAATTGTCGTTGTCGATGACACCCGAAAACGCCGACAGGAAGGCTTCTTCAAGTGCTGCGCCATGCTGTTGCAGATCGATCTCGCCGCCGCTCTGGGCCTCAAGTTCCATGTCATGCAGCACGACCAGCTTCTCGCTGCCGTCGGCCAGCGTCACATTGATGTCGAACGTGCCTTCGCTGATGACGCTGAAGCCAAGATTCTCAAGCAGCGGTACGCGGCGGGAGAGCGCAAGCTGGCCATTGAAGTGGAAGATCTTCAGGCAGAGCAGCGACACGCCGTCCTTGATGCGCGTGTAGAATTCGATGCGGATCTGCTCGCCCGTCGCGCAGGCGACGATGTCGGCGAAGTCAGAGAAGGTTTCCTCTGGTGGGAAGAGATCCTGATAGGCGTTGCTGACCTTGATCTTGGGCGCTTTCGGACCGGCAAGCATCTCGAAGCGGTCGTCCCAGCGGGCCGTGATGGCGCGGATTGCTTCTTCGAGCTTTGCCTGAGGGATACGCGGCGTCTTTCCGCCGGAGCGGCCGATGATGAAATGGACGCGGGCGACGCCGCCCTCGGGGAAAGCCGGGTAATAGGCCGAGACGCGGCCGTCATAGATGGTCTTGAGATAGGTGCCGATCTTCTCGCGAACGATCGAGTCATATTCCTCGCGCGGCACATAGACGATAACGGAGACGAAACGATCGAAGTGATCGATCCGCGGCAGCACCCGTACGCGCGGCCTGTCGGTCAGATCGTTGATCTGTTCGGCGAAGGTGGCGAGCAGGGCGGTGTCGATCTGGAAAAGATCGTCGCGCGGGTAGGATTCCAGCGTGTTGTCGAGCATGCGGCCGGAATGGCTCATCGGATCGAAGCCGAAATGCTCCTTCACCTTCTCCACCTTCGAGCGCAGTAGCGGGATGTCCGTTGCGAGCGACGTGTAGGCCGTCGAGGTGAAGAGGCCGACAATGCGCAGCTCGCCGGTAACGTTGCCATTCTCATCGAAGCGCTTCACGCCAACGTAATCCATGTAGGCGCGGCGGTGGACGACGGATTTGACGTTGGCCTTGGTGACGATCAGGAATTCGGGGCCGTCAAGGAAGGCCAGGATTTCGGGCGTCGTGGTTACAGCATCGCGGCCGGTCCGGAGCACTAGGACATCCGGGTTGGAAAGGATGCCCAGCCCCGTGCCCTTGTCGCGCTCGACCTTTGCATCCGAACCCTTGCCGGAATAGACATATTCGCGCATCCCCAGAAGGGTGAAATTGGCGTCGCGCAGCCATGTCAGGAAAGCGACCGCTTCGTCGCGATCCGCCTTGCGGCGGCCAACATTGCGCGACGACAGTTCGTCAATGGCGGTGCCAAGCTTGTCCAGCATCGGCTTCCAATCGGAAACCGACAGGCGCACCTGTTCGAGGACGATTTCGATCCGCTCGATCAGATCGGCGGACTGCGCCGGGGTGAGCGGGGCGAGGTGAAGCTGAATGTGGCTGACACGGTTTGCCGGCTCGCCGGGCATATCCGGCGAATAGAGTTCCGGCGGATGACCTGGCTGCATGACGAGAATGGGATGAACCGCCATGAAGAGATCGCGGTAGCTGCTCGTCACCTCACCCATGACCGATTCGTAGAGGAATGGCATGTTGTGATCGGTCACCGACAGGACCGACACCGCCACGCCATCTGGTTCCACATTGTCGAGCGAGGTGACGGTGACGCGCGGAGCGTTGCCGGTCCAGGCGGCGAGTTCGGCCGCGCAGTGAACGGCGGAAATCGCCAGCATTTCGGGCGTGTAGGATTCGAGGTCGTCACCGCTGGCGCGTCCGAAGAGAATATCCGGTGCGAGATAGTGCTCGCCCATCGCCGTCGCGATCTTGTTCGCGCTCTCAATCTGTTTTTCCCGTTTCGGATTGTTTCGAGCAGCCATTGACTGTGTCCCCCATTTTCTCGATTGCGCGCAGGTTAGCAGAAGGTTTGACAGAAAAATTGCTAAAATAGGGACGTCGATCGCAGTTTTCGTGCGAATTTAGCCGGCATGTCGTCAATTCTGTAAAAAATGATCCGAATGTGATTTTCGTCGCCAGAACTTTGATCACGTCCGAATGAAGAGTTGTTGACAGTCGCGCAGCAAAAAGACGATCAACTGAGGATCGGAACCCGGATCGGATAAACATGTCGCAGAATGCAGCAGGCACGGTCATCGTCATATCGAGCCACGTCGTTCGTGGATCGGTCGGCAATCGGGCGGCGGTTTTCGCGCTCGAGACGCTCGGCCACCAGGTATGGGCGCTGCCGACCATCGTGCTGCCCTGGCATCCGGGCCACGGTCGTTCGACGCGGCTGACCTTCGCCGAAGCCGATTTCGACGCGGCGATCGACGATCTCATTCGCGCGCCCTGGATCGGCGAGGTCAAGGCGGTGCTTTCGGGCTATTTCGGCAATGCCGCGCAGGCGCGCTCCGTCGGCCGGTTGATCACGGCGCTCAGGGATAAAAATCCAGATCTGTTTTACGTTTGCGATCCCGTGATGGGCGATCTCGGTGGGCTCTATGTTCCCGAGGCGACCGCTGAGGCGATCCGGGACCATCTGATCCCACTGGCATCGCTGGCGACCCCAAATCGCTACGAACTTGCCTGGCTGTCCGGCGCGCCGCTGGAGAGCAATACTGAGATCATGGAGGCGGCGCTCGCGCTCGGTCCTGCGCGCATGCTGGTGACCTCCGCGGTGCCGATGATGGCTGGTGGAACGGGCAACCTCTATCTCTCCGGGCGCCACGCGCTGCTTGCCGAGCACCGGCTGATCGACAATCCGCCAAACGGGTTGGGCGATCTTCTCGCCGCGCTTTTCCTATCGCGGCTGCAGTCCGGCATGGAAGACGAGAAGGCGCTGCAGCTCGCGACGGCCAGCGTCTACGAGGTGCTGGCTCGGGCGGTGAAGCGCGGTAGCGACGAGTTGACACTCGCAAACGACGCCTCCAGCCTGTCGACGCCGATGGCGATGGTGCAGATGCGGCATCTGATGCATCCGGCGCAGCGGCGAAAGAGCTAGCGGCCGCGCCGTTAACGCATTTGGCGCTGCGATATTGATCTTGCATCGCTCACGCTGTAATCGAAGATCATGCAGCGTTTTCCAGATACACTTCTCGACGGCTATCGCAACTTCATGAGCGGGCGTTATGCCGACGCTCGTGACCGATACAGGACGTTGGCGGAGCACGGGCAGAGCCCGAGCACGTTGGTCATTGCCTGTTCGGACTCTCGCGCGGCGCCGGAACTCATCTTCGATTCCGGGCCCGGCGAGCTCTTCGTCGTCCGCAACGTCGCCAACATGGTGCCGCCCTACGAGCCGGACAGCAATTTCCACGCGACCTCGGCTGCGCTCGAGTTCGCGGTTCTGGCCCTGAAGGTCACTGATATCGTCGTCATGGGGCATGGTCGCTGCGGCGGTATACGCGCGGCGCTCGATCCCGATGCCGAACCGTTGTCGCCTGGCGATTTCATCGGACGCTGGATGTCGCTGGTGCGGCCGGCGGCCGAGCAAATCCAGAGCAACGACGTGATGACGCCCGGCGAACGCCAGACGGCGCTGGAGCGCGTGTCGATCCGCAACTCGATCGACAATCTCAGAACATTTCCGGAGATCAAGGCGCGCGAAGAAGCCGGTGAAATCCAGCTGCACGGCGCCTGGTTCGATATTTCGACCGGCGAATTGTGGGTCATGGACGCGGAGACGCGCGACTTCATTCGCCCTGACGTCTGACACGATAATCCGAGACAAGCAAAAAGGCGCCGCGGTTTCCCACGGCGCCTTTTTCATTTGATCATTAAGTGCGGATCAGTTCGCGTCGATCTGCTGACCGATATAGGCGATCGCCTGCTGGTAGACCGTTGCCGCGTTCCAGCCGGAAATGGCTGCGAAGTTCGGCTCGCCCGGCTGATAGCCGGCACCTGGACGCCAGCCGTGGCCCTTCAGGAAGTTCGCGGTCGAGGCCAGCGCGTCGGCGCGTGAGCCGACCATGTCGACCCGGCCGTCACCATCGCCATCCGCACCGTAGAGCACGACGTTGCGCGGCAGAAACTGTGTCTGACCGATTTCGCCGTGGGCGGCACCGCGCGCCTGCGGGCTAAGGAAGCCTTCGCCGACGAGCTGAAGCGCTGCATAGAGCTGGTCAGTGAAATAGGCGGTGCGGCGGCAATCGAAGGCGAGCGTGGAGACAGCGGACATAGTGTGCTGGGTGCCCATGTAGCTGCCGAAGCCGGTTTCCATGCCCCAGATCGCGATCAGGGGGCCGGCCGGAACACCGTACTTGCGCTCAATGTTGGCAAAAAGCGCTGCGTTGGAGCGCTTCATGCCCTTGCCGCGCGAGATGATGGCCTGGCCGCCGCGCTTCTGCATGAAGGCGTCGAAAGAGAGCTTGAAGCTCTTCTGGCCACGGTCGGCGGAGATGGTCGGTCTGTTGTAGACGACGTTGGCGAAAGCCTTGTCGAGAACGGAACGGCTGACGCCGTTGGCCGCGGCTTCCTGCTTGAAGGCGACGACCCACTGGTCGAAGCCCGCGCTGGTGTTGCTGCACTGTGGTGCTGCTTCAGCCGTTGCCGGAAGTGCCTGGAACATGGCGAACACTGCCGCCGCTGCCAGCAAAAGTCTTGTCTTGCGCATCGAATACCCCGATCCCGATCAGCCTAGCCTTCAGCCGGGCTGCAGCCCGCTATCGGCGATATTGTCCCGACCATCCTTTGATTAAGCGCGGGGAAGCCTTTCGGCACCCCGCGCCTTTGAGAATAAGCCTTAACTTAAGTAACGGGCTTAACAAGACATGGTTAAGAAAATATTCAAGCGGCCTGCTTGCGTGGCTTCACAAGTCCGCGATTGACGAGCAGTTCGGCGATCTGGATCGCGTTCAATGCCGCGCCCTTGCGCAGGTTGTCGGAAACCACCCACATGTTGAGGCCGTTCTCGACGGTTGCGTCCTCGCGAATGCGCGAGATGAAGGTTGCGTCTTCACCGGCGGATTCGTAAGGCGTGATGTAGCCACCGTTCTCGTGCTTGTCGATCACCTGGCAACCCGGTGCGTCGCGCAGGATATCGCGAGCCTGATCGGCGGTGATTTCCTTCTCGAACTCGATGTTGACCGATTCCGAGTGGCCGATGAAGACCGGAACGCGCACGGCCGTGCAGGTCACCTTGATCTTCGGGTCGAGCATCTTCTTGGTTTCGGCCAGAACCTTCCACTCTTCCTTCGTGTAGCCGTCTTCCATGAAGCTATCGATGTGCGGAATGACGTTGAAGGCGATGCGCTTGGTGAACTTCTTGTTCTCGATCGGATCGGCGACGAAGACCGCGCGCGTCTGATTGAAGAGTTCGTCCATGCCGTCCTTACCAGCGCCGGAAACGGACTGGTAGGTCGAAACGACGACGCGCTTGATCGTGGCGGCTTCGTGAAGCGGCTTCAGGGCCACGACGAGCTGGGCGGTCGAGCAATTCGGGTTGGCGATGATGTTGCGCTTGGTGAACTGCTCGATGGCGTCAGGGTTCACTTCCGGCACGATCAGCGGAACGTCTTGGTCGTAGCGCCATGCAGAGGAGTTGTCGATGACGACGCAGCCCTGCGCGCCGATCTTCGGCGACCACTTCTTCGAGACCTCGCCGCCGGCAGACATCAGGCAGATATCAGTGTCGGAGAAATCGTAGTTTTCGAGGTTCATGACCTTCAGCGTCTTGTCGCCGTAGGAGACTTCAAGACCCTGCGAGCGCGCGGAGGCGAGCGCTACGACTTCGTCAGCGGGAAAACCGCGTTCGGAAAGGATATTGAGCATCTCCCGGCCGACATTTCCGGTGGCTCCCGCAACTGCAACTTTAAAACCCATTTTCAAGCTCTCTTTCTCATCTCTCCTCTTGGTCGGTGAGGGGGAAAGCGCGCAACGATTGCGGCTTTCTGTCCCCAGCCGAGCCGGGGAGAGAGCGGCAGGCCAGAGACGTCAGACGGTTTTCGTCGTCGTTTTGGCCTTGGTTTTGGAAGAAACCGGAAAAATCATAACCATCCCGGCAACTCGTGCCCGGTCACTGCGTGCAGCAATGGCGTGTTCTTGGCGAACCATGGATATTCCTTTTCCACCGCTGCTCTTAAAAGGTTTTCCACAGGAGTCAAGGTTTTTGCGAAGCTACCGCCGGTGCATCCGGCGCCGGCGGTAGCTCGAAGCATTACTTCCGGTCAGTGCTACGGAAGCGATCGGCGCGCACGGAAACCGTCTGCAACGCGCCGGTCTGCGGTGCCTTCCGCGTGCCGGAGGCGGCGCGACCGAGCTTCCGCTTGCGCTCCAGATGGTAGGCATAGACGAACTGGATAACGATACCGAGAGCCACGAAGATCGGGCCGACGACCTGGTCACCGTTGTTGATGTAAAGCAGTACCTGGCCGATCATCGCCAGGATCGTGCCGGCGACGAAGATGTTCAGCGAATGGCGGCCGAAGATGACCAGCGGATTGTCCTCGGGGCGGCGCAGCAGGTTGGAGAGTGCGCTAATGTTGAGCACCAGGTAGGTGAGCGCGAGAACGTGCAGCAGGCGCGGCAGCGACAGGAAGGTCTTGTCGAAGCCGGTGATGACTGGCGGCAGGCCAAGCGAGGCCAGCGCGTTGCCGATGCCCCAGAGCTGGCCGACGACCCACGCAAAAGACAAGGCGACATAGCCGGCTGCCAGAGCCATCAGCAGCGGGTGGTGCGGTAGCTTGCCACCACGGCGCACGTGCATCATCCCGACGATGCCGATCGTGAACAGGAACTGCCAAGAGAGCGGATTGAGGAACCAGTAGCCCTCGAGCAGCGTGTTGTGCGGCGCGATTTCATAAATCCCGGAGAGAAGCCAGACCGAACCAGAGACTGCCAATGCGAGCAGGGGGCTCTTGGCTTCCAGCAGGAGGATGATGGGGATCATCAGCATCAGCGCGCCATACATTGGCAGGATGTTGTTGTAGCCGATCTGGTGGCCAAGCCCCATCAGCGACGGAATGCCGGCCTGGGGATTGGTGAGCACGGGAAGGATATTGATTTCGCAAAGAAGGCCCGGACGGTGGAATAGCCAGGCGCCCGCGATGAAGAGCGCGAGTGTCATGAATGTCGTTATCATGTGGGCGAGATAGAGCGTGAAGGCGCGCTTCGTGGATTTCTTGGCCGTTTCGAACCAGGCGGCGACCCTGAAGCGCGAGCCGTAGGCAATGCCCACGGCGATGCCCGAGATCAGCACGAAGGCTTCGGCGGCATCAGAGAAGCCGTAATTCTTGGTGGTCAGATGCTCGAAGATCTGGCCGGGCACGTGGTTGATAAAGATCGTGATCAGCGCGAGACCGCGCAGAACGTCCAGCCGCGTGTCTCGTTTCGATGGCGCCGCAGTCGCAATCCTGCGTCCTGCACCGAACGTGTTTTCGGGCGTCGTTACCATTGACCTCTCCATGCTTCCATTTTGCAAACGCAGTTGAGGCCAAAAGGTTTCCCTTTTGGCCTCAACGAATCGCCGGATGGTTTGCATGAAAAGTGCGGTTATCCGACCGGATATCCCTCATCGGGATCGGTGACTTGACGTCCGTTGATGGTCAAATCGTAGCCCCTTGGATGGGACGATTTTGAGACCGAAATGAGGTATTTAGCTCCCGCGTGCTCGATTTCCGCGGAGAAGCCCTCCCACGTTGTCGGCAACGATGGCTTCACATGGATACGGCCGTTCTTGAGCCGGATTCCGAGGATGCCCTCGACCGCCGCGCGATAGAGCCAACCGGCAGAACCGGTGTACCAGGTCCAGCCACCACGACCGGTCAAGGCGCCGTCGCCATAGACGTCGGCGGCGATGACATAGGGTTCCACGCGGTAGTGCTCGGCGGAGGCTGGGTCCTTGGCGTGGCTGATCGGGTTCAGGAGGTCGAAGCAACGCAGCGCGTCGTCGCCGCGATTGAGCTCGGCCAGCGCCATGACGACCCAGGTGGCCGCATGGGTGTACTGGCCGCCGTTTTCGCGAACGCCGGGCGGATAGGCCTTGATGTAGCCGGGATCCTTGGCGGAGTTGGCGAAGGGCGGCGTGAACAGGCGGATGATGCGCGCGTCCATGTCGACGAGCTTGGCGAGGACCGAATCCATGGCCTTTGCGGCATGGGCCGGATCGCCCTCCCCTGACAGCACGCTCCAGGACTGCGCGATCGAATCGATCTGGCATTCCAGGCTTTCCTTCGAACCGAGCAGGCTGCCGTCATCGAAGGTGCCGCGGCGGTAGTGGGCACCATCCCAGGCGGCGGTTTCAAGCGCTGCCTTGAGTTCGGTTAGGTGCTTACGCCAGCGTTCGACGCGGGCCGTGTCGCCACGTTCGGCGGCGAAGGCGCTGAAGGAGCGCAGCGCGCCGGCGAGGAACCAGCCGAGCCAGACGCTCGTGCCCTTGCCGCCGATGCCGACGCGGTTCATGCCGTCGTTCCAGTCGCCGCCGAGGAACAGCGGCAGGCCGTTCGCTCCCTTGCGGGCGATGGCGAGATCGAGCGCGATGGCGGCATGCTCGTAGACGCTCACCTTGTCCTCGGATTTTTCCGGGCGGTAGAACGAATCGTGCTGTCCCTGAAGAAGCGCCGGGCCCTCGATGAAGGCGAGCTCGTCGTCGAGAACGCTCTTGTCGCCGGTCACCGTGCAATAGTGGTGGATGGCATAGGCCAGCCAGACCACGTCATCGGAGATCAACGTGCGAACGCCGGCGCCCGTTCCGGGCAGCCACCAATGCTGGACATCACCCTCACGGAACTGGCGCGAGGCGGCGTTGACGATCTGCTTGCGGGCAATCGACGGCTCGTGCAGCACGAAAGCCAACGTATCCTGCAGCTGGTCGCGGAAGCCGAAGGCGCCGCTGGCCTGATAGAAGGCCGTGCGTGCCATGATGCGGCAGCCGAGGCTCTGGTAGGGGAGCCAGGTGTTGATCAGGGTGTTCATGCCTTGATCTGGGGTCGAGATCTGCAGCTTGCCGGTGAAGGCGTGCCAGAAGTCCCGGTTTGCCTGAACCGCGCCGTCGAAGGACGCCTTGCGGATATCTGCGATGAAAGCCCGGGCCTCTTCCTTCGTCGCGGTATCGCCGAGATAAAGGATGACATCCCGCTCCTCGCCGGCGGCGAGATCGATGTCGATTGCGAGAGCCGCTGCCGGATCACCATCCAGATCGATGTTGCTCGACAAAACGGTAGCCGGATTCAAGGCTGCTGGAGCCTTGATGGTGCCCGCCTTGCCGATGAACTCCCGGCGGCTTGCCGTGTAGCCCGACAGTGTCTCGCTGGCGGCGAAGAAGGCCACGCGCGAGGAGTAGTCGATGCTGTAGTTGTTGCTCGCAAACAGGGCGCCGGTCTCGGCGTCGTGCTCGGAGAGAATAAACGGCGCCGTCTTCTGCGGATTGTTGCCGAGCACCCACTCGACGTAGCCGTAGAGACGCAGCTTGCGCTGGCTGCTGCCGTTGTTGCGCAGGCGCAAGCGCTGCAGCTTTACCGGCCGTTCGCGATCGACCGTCTGCGTCAACTCCAGAGAAACGTCGTTCTGGACGCTGGAGAAGACCGAGTAGCCGAGGCCATGGCGGGCTTCGAACTGGATGTCCTGACGGTCGGACAAGGCGGCAAACGGCGTCATCACGGTTCCGTTGTCGCGATCCATTACATAGATTGCTTCGCCCGGCCGGTTGATGACTGCATCGTTGGTCCAAGGGGTCAGCTGGTAGTCACGCGAGTTGGTGCTCCACGTGAAACCGGCGCCTTCGGCCGCGACGTGGAAACCGAAGTTCTCGTTCGAGATCACGTTGATCCATGGCTGCGGGGTGGCATGGCCGCCCGGGATGCGGACGACATACTCGCGTCCGTCGCCGGAGAAGCCGCCGATGCCGTTCCAGAAGTTCAGGTCGCCATGCTCTTCGATGACCAGTGCCGGGACCTGCGCCTTGGCGACCGGTGCCGTGCGCTTGGCACGAGACTTCGTGGCGTTGAGCTTCTCAAGTTCCTGCTGCTCTTCCTTGGTCGGCGCAAACAGTGCCACGGCACGATTGATCTGATCGATGATCTTGCCGTTCTTGGCATGGAAGGTGACACGGGATGCCGAGATCAGCGCGTGGTAGGTCGATTCCTCCATCAGATCCTTGCGGACCGTGAAGATGTGCTGGCGCAGGCCATCGGCCTGGCCAAGACGACGGACGTTCTCGGCCATCTGGTCGACGGCGTGCTGCATGTCCTGTGCGTAGGAGGAGGCACGCTCGTTCATGATCACCAGATCGGCGGTGACGCCGCGCGAGCGCAGGTATTCCTGTGCCAGCAGCGCTTCCCTTGCGATATCCAGATCCATGTCGTCGTTGATGCGCAGGGTGAAGATCGGGAAATCGCCCGAAATCGCCAGCGGCCAAAGCGAGGACTGCGACTGCATGCCTGCCTGAACCGCGGCCGTATCTGCACGCAGATACATGTCGGGGTAGACGAGGTGGCGGCCGAGATGCTGGAAGGCGGATGCCTGCTGCGAGGTGACGCCGACATGGCGCATCTGCACCTGCGTGCGCGTCCAGGCCTGGACGAGCTCGTGGTTGAAGGCATCGGCGTGGCGATAGCGATCGACTGCCTGGTCCACTTCGTTACGCGATGGCGCCGCGATGGTCCAGAAAATGACGCTGACCTTCTTGCCAGCAGGAACACGGACCGTGCGGCGCAGCGACAGTACTGGATCGAGGGTGAAGCCGTCGGTGCCCGAGAGCGTCGCGCCCTGGTCGAAGGCGGCAGCGTTTGCAAGGCTGCGGCCGCGGCCGAGGAACTTGCGGCGGTCGGTTTCGAATTCGGTGTGGCGCGTCGCGCCGGCGTTATCGACGATCAGATGCGCGACCGCGATATTCGGCTCGTTGCCGTCGCGCTTGTTGCGCTCGACGCGGATAACGTCGCCGCGCTTGCCGATCTCCGTCTTCACGAACATGCGGGCGAAGGCCGGATGTGCGTTGTCGGTATCGTCGTTGGTGAGCACTGGTTCGAGATAGGAGGTCACTTCGATGAAGCGATCTTCCGTGCCGGTGTTGAGCAGCGTCAGGCGGCGGCCCTCGGCGTCGTGCTCGGTGGCGACGATGACCTCGACTTCACTGGTGAGCTCACCGACGGTCTTGGTGAATTCCGCCTTTTCATCGGCGAAGAGAACCTTGACCTGCTCGCCTTCGATGCTCTTCGGCTCCGCCGTCGCTGACCACCATTCGTTGGTGGCGGTGTCGCGCAGGAAGATGAAGGTGCCCCAGCGATCCTCGGTCGGATCGGGCTTCCAACGGGAAACGGACTGGCCGTTCCAGCGCGAGTAACCGGCACCGGTGGCGGTCAGCATCATCGAGTAGTGGCCGTTGGACAGGAAGACGAGTTCGCGGTCGCGCGCGGCCGGATCGTAGATCTTGCGGATCTCCGGACGCAGCAGGTCGTCCTGGATGCTGGCCGGGGTGTCGGATTCGTGCTTGCCGCTCATGACGGGAATGTCGCGGGGTGCCTTTTCCTGGAGCATCAGTTCTGCCGCTTCGATAACAGGATCGGAGTGGAAGAGTTCGCGCAGGTGACCGTTGAAGGCGACGTTGGCGACGGCCGCGATCGACATGCCATGGTGGTGGGCATAGTAGTTGTAGACCACCGCGCAGGTCTTGCCCTCGGGCACGCGGGTCGGCGTGAAGTCCACGGCGTCGTGGAAGCCGTATTTGCCGAGCGCGCCGAGCTTGCGCAGGCGTTCGAGGTTCTCGATAGCCGCCGGCGGATTGTACTGGCTGGCGAGAATCGAGGCGTAAGGGGCGATGACGGCGTTGTGGCCGAGACCGCGCTTCAGGCCGAGCGTCGGCACGCCGAAGTTCGTGTACTGGTAGTTGAGGTTATGGTCGCGGGCGTTGAAGGCCGCTTCCGAGATGCCCCACGGAATGCCCAGCTTGCGGGCGTAGTTCATCTGTTCTACCACGACCAGATTGTTGGTCTGGTTGAGGATACCGCCGCCACGCTCCTGCATGACGAGTGGCGGCATCAGATACTCGAACATCGAGCCGGACCAGGAGACCAGCGCGCCGCGCGAGCCTACCGGCACGACCTGGCGGCCGAGGCGATACCAGTGTTCGGTCGGCAGATCGCCCTTGGCGATGCCGAAGAGACTGGTGAGGCGGCATTCGGAAGCGAGAAGGTCGTAGCAGGCCTGATCGAGCTCACCGCTTTCGACGCGGTAGCCGATCGACAGAAGACGACGCTCGGGACGGAAGAGGAAGCCGAAGTCCATCGAGAAGGCCAGATCGCGGGCCTTGTCGCGCAGCGCGATCAGGCGCGGGCGCAGAGCATCGATATTGGCGAGATCGAAGGTGCTGTCCGAGATATGGGCTTCGCAAACCTTGACCAACGCCTCGGCCCACTGGGTGACCTCGGCGCTGAGTGCCGACTTCACCTCGTGATCGAGGTTGGCCGCGAGCTTCTGGATGTCGCGTGCGAGAACCGAGAGGTTGATGATGCGGATCGACGCGAACTCATGCTCGCGTTTGACGGCGGCGAGCGCGTTCTGGAAGCCGATGATGCGCTCTTCCAGGCGGCGGCGTAGCGGACGCACGGTCTTGCGATCATCCGGCAGGTCGGCCAGCACTTCGGCCAGAATGCCTGCCGTGTCGCCGACGCCGTCGAGGCTGCCCTGCATGTGCGCGGACGGGGCTTCGGCCCAGTTGCGGCAGGCGGACGAGATCGCGATCAGGTGACCGGCGAGGTTGCCGCTGTCGACGGCGGAGACGTAGCGCGGTCCAAGCGTTTCCAGCGTATCGGTGTGGTACCAGTTGAAGAGGTGACCACGGAATTTCTCCATCTTGTCGATGGTGGCGATCGTCTGTTCGAGGCGCTCGATCGTTTCCTCGAAGGAGAACCAGCCGAACTGGCGGCCCGAGACCACGGACAGGAGGTAGACGCCGATGTTGGTTGGAGACGTGCGTGTCGCGACGATGACGTGCGGCGTTTCCTGGACGTTGTCAGGCGGCAGATAGTTCTGTTCGGCCGTGGTGAAGGTGTCGAAATAGCGCCAGGTGCGGCGTGCGATCTTGCGCAGATCGTTCGATACGGATTCGGCGACCTCGAGGCGATCTTCGGTTTCCGCCGACTGGCTGACATAGTAGGCGACCAGCGGGGAGAGAATCCAGAGCGCAACGAACGGGATGCCGACCAGATACGCCTTGTCGCCGGAGACGACGGCGAAGGCGAGGCCAAGCACTGCAAGCACTGGTGCGTGCCACATGGCCTTGTAGTAGGACCAGATCGTACCCTGCTTGCCGGCCTGAACGCTGGCTGCGGTTTTCCACTGCAGCATCAGCTTGTGGCTGACGAAGAGGCGGTAGAGCGAGCGGCCGATGGCATCCGCCATCATGCAGGCGCCGTCGGCTATGAAGACGATGCGGAGCGCCACCTGCGCGTTGGCGGCACGGATGTCGGACCATACGGTGTAGAGGTGGGCGCGCGCGACGATATCGCTGGTGCGCGGAATGATGCCGTTGATCAGCGACAGTGTCGGTGCAACGAACAGGCAGAAGATCAGGACGATCTGCCAGATCAGGGCGCCGAGCGGATCCATGAAGTACCAGCCAAGCACGGAGGCGAAGAACCAGGCGATCGGGGTCAGCGAGCGGCGCAGGTTGTCGAACATCTTCCAGCGGCCGAGCGCGGTGACGCCGTGCTTGGTGCTGAACATGTAAGGCAGCAGCTGCCAGTCGCCACGCGCCCAGCGATGCTGGCGCGAGGTTTCGACTTCGTAGCGGGTCGGGAAATCCTCGACGAGTTCGAGGTCGGTCACAAGCGCGCAACGCGCCATCGAGCCTTCGAGCAGGTCGTGGCTGAGAACCGAGTTTTCCTCGATGCGTCCCTTCAGGGCCGCTTCGAAGGCGTCGACGTGGTAGAGGCCCTTGCCGGTGAAGGTGCCCTCGCCCGCGAGGTCCTGATAGACGTCGGAGACGGTGAAGACGTAAGGGTCCAGACCGCGGTTGATCGAGAAGACGCGCTGGAAGACCGATGCATCCTTGCCCGTCGTCAGAGACGGCGTCACGCGCGGCTGCAAGACGCCATAGCCGCTTTCGACGCGCCCGGTTTCCGGGTTGATCACGGGGCGGTTGGTCGGGTGATAGAGCTTGCCGACGAGCTTGGTGACGGCGTCGCGCATGAGACGCGTATCGGCGTCGAGCGTCATCACGTACTGCACGTTTTCAGGCACGACATTGGCGCCCGGCAAATAGGTCGTGTCGCGGTCGCCGCGCAGGAGCAGGTTCAGCTCGTGCAGCTTGCCGCGCTTGCGCTCCCAGCCCATCCACGCGCCTTCCGACGGATTGTAGAGGCGGCGGCGGTGCAGCAGGTAGAAGCGGGTCTTGCCGTCATAGGCATAGCGCGCCGAGAGGTTTGCGACTTCGCGACGCGCGTAGTCGAGAACTTCGAGATCGGCGGCCGTCTCCTCGACCTGGCTGTCCGGCCAGTCGCTGAGAAGCGCGAAGTAGATTTCGCCGCGCGGGTTGGCGAGATAATGAACCTCGATGTTGCGGACGAGTTCGTCGACGCTGTCGCGGTTCGAGATCAGGCAGGGAACGACCAGAAGCGTGCGGGCGTCCTCCGGAATACCTTCCTTGAACTCGTATCCCACCAGGCGCGCCGGCGTGACGAAGAAGGAGAGCACGGTGTTGAAGAGACCCGTCGCGCCTTCCGATGCCGGCAGCGAGAACATGATCAGGAGCAGGATGATGGCGATCGGCGCCATGCCGGCGCTCGCCATGAAGTGGCCGACGATAACCATCGCGAGAATGGTCAGGAGCAGTACCGGTACCGCGATCGACAGCCAGTTGAACCGGCGGACGGCGCGAACGAAATGCTGCACCAGCGTCGGGCTGTAGGTCGCTCTTGCTTCCAGCTTCGGACGCTGTGCGCCGGCCAGGAATGCGCCAACGTTCGGCTCATGGGGTTGCTCGTCGGCAGATGCCTTGGCTTCATCCGTCATGTCGAGCGCGAGCTGCGCGATCTCCATTTCGGTCATGGTGGAGCGCTTGGCGAGCTTTTCGATCTGCTTGCGATACTTGTTGCGCGAGCCGGAATCGAGAAGACCGTAGTCGGAATTGTCCCAGAGCAACTTGTCGACGTGGCTGACCTGCTCGACCCACACGGACCATTCGGTGTCGTCGATCTCGCGCAAGCTGCGAATGATGTTGCCCATCGTGACATTGCCGGAGGAGAGACGGCTGTGTTCGGCCATCGTCGTCGCTTCGGTGTCACGGCCCAGCGCCTCAAGGCGCTCATCCAGCCAAGTGATGGCAAGACTTGAGGTCTGCGAGCCGTCGCGCATGCGGTAGAGGAACTGCGTCGAGAAGGTATTGTCCTCGGCAAGCGGCTCGAGCGTCTTCAGATACTCGGCTGCCTTTGCCGGATCGGTCAGGCGCACCAACTCGTCGGCTGCCTCGTTGGCGCGGCGGCGCATGCGGCGACTGCGCTCGACGCGGATCGAGATGCGGCGCAGGTTTTCGACCAGAACGTAACGCACCAGCGAAGGTAGCGCCCAGAGCTCGCCGATCCGCAGTGTTTCATGTTCCTGGAAGCCATCGACCAGTGCGGTCAGGCTTTCCTGCGAAATGGTGCTGTGGGTGTGGGCGACATAGAGCCAGGCCAGCGCCAGCGTGCGCGGGATCTTGGTGCCGTTCACATCGATCGTCGGCAGTTCGCGGTAGAAGCGCTTGGGGAAGTCGCGGCGGACTTCCTGGATTGCTTCCTCGACGATGTAGTGGTTGTCCAGAAGCCACTCGGCGGCCGGGGTAATCGTCTCGCCGGCCTCCACATCCGCCGCCGTCGTGCGGTAGACGCGCAGGATTTCCTTCTCGTTCTCCTTATGCCGGGCGAAGAAGTCGAAGGGTGCGAAAGCGACCAGCGAGTTGACACCTGACGTGGCTGCGGATGCACCCATCGCCCTGATGTCTTCGATCGACATATAGGTCGCGCGGATCGAGTCGTTGTGATCGATCTGCTTGGTTTCGGACTCGCGGGACGGGCTCGGAGACGTGGGGGAAATAGACATGGGTTCGGTTCTGGATCCAAACAAAGTTATGGTCGGTAGGGTTTGCGTTGTGCACTGCCAAATATGACTGCCGCATGAACAATACCGGTCTTTTGCGGCCACACTGAAAACATTGGCAGGTGCAATCGAACGGCAATGCGAATCGATTTAGATTTGATCTTGCGACCAGCCGGGCAAAGAGGTGGGTGAGATTGAACGACGCCTCCCCGTCAAGCCAATCGGGAAAGTTGGACACTATTGCGACAATTCAAGTCAAGAGGTTTCGGCAAGTGACAAACGCACGAAAAATCCGGCGCCTTTTGGACGCCGGATTTCATTGATTATGCTGGATTTAGACGCGGCGCATGAGCCGCGCGACAAGCGATACAACAAACAGCACCAGGAATATGAAGAACAGTACCTGGGCAATCGATGCTGACGCGCCTGCGATGCCGCCAAACCCCAGAACGCCGGCGATCAGGGCTACAACAAGAAATACGAGTGCGTAGTAAAGCATTGCCATCTCCATTTAGTCGTTGCTGACCAGATAACGATGGTGTGCCTTTTTGGTTCCGTGCCCGGTGAAAAAGGGTTTGTTTTCGGTGCTCTAACCGATAACGCCGCAGACTACGGCCGCGAGAAAGGTGAATGCGGCCACGACCAGCGCCGCATTGACTGCCAGGTGCAAACGACCACGCGTCGTTTCCGGCTTCTTGGAGCGTGCGGAACGATAGTGGTCCGCGTGAGTATGCGACATACCCAAGTTTGCCATGTGTTGCCTCCGCCTGTTTTCAGCTCTTATTGAGAACCCAGTTTCTTATATAGTCTATCTGAATGGTAGAGATAAAATTCCACCAGATGTCGCTTGCTGAGAAAATCCGTCTTGCCTTGGACGGTCGGATAGGGACGGTCTAACAGATGGTGTGCCAGGCCCAGATCAGGGAGCGCTCCACCGCGCTGTCCTTGTAGGAGCTCTTCTTCTTCGCAACGATCTTTCGATCCCGCCTTGCCATCTTGAACAGCGGAGCTGTCCGCTTGGCAGCCTTGGCTGGAGGTGCGAAGTAACCCATGGTCATGCCGCCGAGAAAGAACATCTTTATCTCCATGATCACGAAAGCTAACAGCCGTTAACGCAATCATGACAGAAGCAAGGCCGCTGTCAATAGTCTAGTCGATTGGTCGTGTTTTAACGGACCGTTATTCTTAACGGTCCGCCGATTGCTAAAAATTTCAATTACTTGAAAAGATTGGGCTTCAGACTTTCACGAAGCCCTTGCTCGCGACCATCAAACTTTTCGTGTAGTCTTCGTGAACCTCGGCCTTGGCGAGCTGATCGGCTGTCAGGCGTTCGACCACGGTGCCACCGCGCATCACGGCGAGGTTTTCGCACATGTGGGTGATGACGCCGAGATCGTGGCTGACCATGACGAAGGTCAATTTCCGATCCCGCCTGACCTGTTCCAAGAGGTTCAGCACTTCGGCCTGCACGGAGGCGTCCAGCGCTGAAGTCGGCTCGTCGAGAAGCAGGATCGACGGTTCGACGATCAAGGCGCGGGCGATGGCGACGCGCTGGCGTTGGCCGCCGGAGAGCTGATGCGGGTAGCGGAAACGGAAGCCGTTGCCGAGGCCGACTTCATCGAGCGCGCGAGCGATACGCGTGTCGCTGTCCGAGATGCCATGGATCGCCAGCGGCTCCAGCAGCAGCCGGTCGATTGTCTGGCGTGGATGCAGCGAACCGTAGGGGTCCTGAAACACCATCTGGACCTTGCGGTAGAAGGCCTTGCTGCGCTTGGAACCAGAGAGCTGCTCGCCGTGGATCTTGATCGTGCCGTTCTTGACAGGAGCAAGGCCCGCGACGGCGCGCAGCAGCGTGGATTTCCCAGAGCCGGATTCGCCGACGAGACCGAAAGACTGGCCCTCGGCGATCTCGACGCTGACATCCTTCAGCGCGTGGAAATGGTCGTAGATGACGGTGACATTGTCGACGGAAAGGGCTGCTGTCATGCGGCCCACTCCGGCTTGCGGTCCAGCACCGGCAGAGGATGCCTGTTTTCGCCGATCTGGGGCATGCAGTTCAAAAGTCCTTGCGTATAGGGATGCTGGGCGTTCTTGAGCTCGGAGGCCTTCAGCTCCTCGACCACCTTGCCGGCATACATGACGATGACGCGGTCGCAGAAGGAGGAGACGAGGCGCAGATCGTGGGACACGAAGATCAGGCCCATGCCGCGCTCGGACACCAGGCGGTCCATGATTCTGAGCACGTCGAGCTGCACGGTCACGTCGAGCGCCGAGGTCGGCTCGTCGGCGATCAGCAGTTCGGGATCTGCGATCAGCATCATGGCGATCATGGCGCGCTGGCCCATGCCGCCCGAAACTTCATGCGGATAGAGATTGAAGACGCGCTGCGGCTCGCGGATCTGCACGGCTTCGAGCATGGCGATCGCGCGATCGCGTGCTTCGCCCTTGCCGATCTTCTCGTGCGTTCTCAGCGTCTCGCAGATCTGCTTGCCTATCGTCATGACCGGATCCAGCGAATACTTCGGATCCTGCAGCACCATGGCGATGCGCTTGCCGCGCAGCTGCCGGCGCTCCTTGGCCGAGGCCGACAGGAGGTCGATGCCGTTGAAGTCGAGCGTATCGGCCGTGACGATGCCGTGCGGCGGCGTCAGGCCCATGATGGCGCGGCCGGTCTGCGACTTGCCGGAGCCGGATTCGCCGACGATGCCCAGGCGTTCCTTGCCAAGCGTGAAGGAAACGCCGCGCACGGCTTCGATAACGCCGGTTCGTGTGGGGTAGCTGACCTTGAGGTTCTTGACGGTGAGAAGCGTGCTCATTGGCCGCTCTCCTTCGGGTCCAGCGCGTCGCGCAGGCCGTCTCCAAGCAGATTGAAGCCGAGGCTGACGACGAGGATGGCGATCCCCGGCATGGCGGCAACCCACCATTGGTCGAGGATGAAGCGGCGGCCCGAGGCGATCATCGCGCCCCATTCCGGCAGCGGCGGCTGGGCGCCGAGGCCAAGGAAGCCAAGCCCGGCTGCCGTCAGGATGATGCCTGCCATGTCGAGCGTGACGCGGACGATCAGCGAGGAGATGCAGAGCGGCATGACATGGCGCACGACGATGCGCAGCGGCGATGCACCCATGAGGCGGACGGCCGAGATATAGTCGGAGCGCCGCACCGTCAGGGTTTCGGCGCGCGCGATACGGGCGTATGGCGGCCAGGAGGTGATGGCAATGGCAATGATGGCGTTCTGGATGCCCGGACCGAGTGCTGCGACGAAGGCGAGCGCCAGGACGAGCTTCGGGAAGGCGAGGAAGATGTCGGTGATGCGCATCAGGACGGCATCGACCCAGCCGCCGGCATAGCCGGACACCGTGCCGACCAGGAGGCCGATCGGCGCCGAGATAATGGCGACGAGGACGACGACCATCAGCGTCAGGCGGGAACCGTAGATCAGGCGCGAATAGATATCACGGCCCTGGTCGTCGGTACCGAGAAGATAGCCCTCGGCGCCCGGCGGCAGAAGGCGCGCGTTGCGGAGATCGCCGACGACGGGCGAGTGCGTCGCCAGAACATCGGCGAAGGCGGCCATCACGAGCAGCGCGATGATGATGAAGAGACCAACGACCGCCAGGCGATTGGCGGTAAACTGCCGCCAAGTGACGTAAGCGCGGCCGAGACGGGCCTGGGTGCGTGATTGCGGCCGGTCGGAGAGCAGCCACTCGCGGCGGGTCATCGGTCTGACATTGGTTGCGGTGTTGTTTGCTTGCATGCTCATCGGGTTCGGGTCCTGGGATCGAGGGTCCGATAAAGAAGATCAGACAAGAGGTTGATACCGATGAAGACGGTGCCGATGATGATGGTGCCGCCAAGCACGGCGTTCATGTCGGCATTCTGCAGCGAATTGGTTATGTAGAGGCCGATGCCGGGCCAGGAGAAGACTGTTTCTGTCAGGACCGAACCTTCGAGCAGACCGGCATAGGAGAGCGCGATGACGGTGACGAGCGGCACCGCGGCGTTGCGCAGCGCGTGGCCCCAGATCACCCGGGTTTCCGACAGGCCCTTGGCGCGCGCGGCCACGACATATTCCTGGCTAAGCTCGTTCAGCATGAAGCTGCGCGTCATGCGGCTGATATAGGCGAGCGAGAAATAGCCGAGCAGCGAAGCGGGCAGGATGATGTGGCGGAAGACGTCATAGAAGACGTCCCACTGCCCCTGCATGGCGCTGTCGAGCAGGTAGAAGCCGGTGACCGGCGTGAAGCTGTATTCGAAAACGATGTCGATACGGCCGGGGAAGGCGACCCAGCGTAGCTTGGCATAGAAGATCACCAGCGAGATCAGCGACAGCCAGAAGATCGGCACGGAATAGCCGATGAGGCCGATGACGCGAACGATCTGGTCGGCGAAGCTGCCGCGCTTGACGGCGGCGAGGACGCCGAGCGGCACGCCGATCACCGAACCGATGATGGTGCCGAGCGTGGCGAGTTCGATCGTTGCCGGGAAGACGCGCTTGATATCGACCATGACGGGATTGGTCGTCAGTACCGAGGTGCCGAAATCGCCGGCCAGGATCCCTTTGAGGTAGATATAGAACTGCTGGTAGAGCGGCAGGTCGAAGCCCATTTCGCGCCGTACGCGTTCAACCACGTGGGCGGGCGCGCGGTCGCCGAGAATGGCGAGCACCGGATCGATGGGCACGACGCGGCCGATGAAAAAGGTCACGGCCAGAAGGCCGAGATAGGTGGTGACGGCGGCGACCAGAAAACGGCCCACAGCCTTCGCAAAAGGAAGAGCACGGCCGGGTTTCGGCCGTGCTTCCGTCTTTGTTTCGACGATGCTCAATCTATCAATCCTGCCGGATCATTCCTTGCCGATCATGCCGACATAGTTGGTGTCGAAGCTCGGGCCGAGTTTGAA
Source organism: Rhizobium sp. UBA1881 (assembly GCF_002338015.1). Lineage (NCBI taxonomy): Bacteria > Pseudomonadati > Pseudomonadota > Alphaproteobacteria > Hyphomicrobiales > Rhizobiaceae > Rhizobium > Rhizobium sp. UBA1881. The sequence goes on along the minus strand of NZ_DDHH01000088.1, from coordinate 7,648 downwards.
GTTCGTTACGCCCTTGCGGTAGCCCGCGACTTCGGTCTGCTGGAAGATGAAGACGAACGGGCTGTTGGCCAGATACTTCTTCTGGATGTCCTGATACATCGCCGCGCGCTTGTCGTTGTCGCGTTCGAGCAGGGCAGCCTTGGCTTCCTTGTCCAGTTCAGGCGCTTCAAACGTGTTGCGCCAAGCGAGCGTCTTCACTGTGCCGGCGTCGGAGTTATCCGGGTTGCTGGTGAAGGTATCGGCGTTGGAGTTCGGGTCGAAGTAGTCCGAGCCCCACTGGCCGATGTAGATGTCGTGCGTGCGGGCGCGGAACTTGGTCAGCGTCTGCTTGCCGTCCCCCGGGATGATTTCCATCTTGATGCCGGCCTGGGCGACCGACTGCTGGATGGATTCGGCGATACCGGTTACCGGCTGCGTGTTGCGCACGTCGATGGTGACCGAGAAGCCGTCCTTCAGGCCTGCCTTGGCGAGAAGTTCCTTGGCCTTGGCGACGTCGAACTTGTAGGGGTTCTCGTCAAGCGCGCCGAGCTGGCCCTTCGGCAGGAAGGTCTGGTGGATTTCGCCGATGCCCTTGATCAGGGTGGCGCCAATCGCGTCGTAGTCGACCAGGTACTTGAAGGCTTCCTGGACTTCCGGCTTCTTCAGGTTCTCGTTCTTGGAGTTGAGGCTGATGAAGTAGACGGTGCCCTTCGGCGCGCTTTCGCTGGCGAGATCGGCGTTCTTTGCAACAGCGTCGAGGTCGCCCGGCTCCAGGTTGCGGGCGATGTCGATGTCACCGGCTTCGAGCGCCAAGCGCTGCGCGGAGCTTTCCTTCATGAAGCGATAGATGACGCGGGCGAGCTTGGCCTTTTCGCCGTAGTAGTTGTCGTTGCGCTCGAGCACGACCACTTCGTTGGCCCGCCATTCGCGCAGCTTGAAGGCGCCGGAGCCGGCATAGCCGGTCTTCAGCCACTCATTGCCGAAATCGTTGTCGTACTTGTAGTCGGCCGACGGGGTGACCGGCTTGACGTGGTCGAGAACCAGCTTCTTGTCGACGACGGAAGCAACCGTTGCCGTGAGGCAGTTCAGGACGAAGCTTGGCGCGTATGGCTTGTCGACGGTGAAGGTGAAGGTGTTCTCGTCGGTCGCCTTGGCTTTTTCGGTGACGTTGTCGCCCGTGATGCCGAACTGGGTGATGATGAAGGCGGGGCTCTTGTCGAGCTTGACGGCGCGCTCGAAGGACCATGCGACGTCTTCGGCGGTGATCGGGTTGCCCGAGGCGAACTTCATGCCAGGCTTCAGCTTGAACGTATAGGTCAGGCCGTCATCAGAAACGGTCCAGCTCTCGGCCAGATCGCCCTTGACCTTGGACGTGTCGGCCATGTCGAGGCGCACGAGCAGGCTGTAGGTGTTGCTGGTCATCTCGGCGGTCGAGAGCTCGAAAGCTTCGCCCGGATCCATGGTGATGATGTCGTCGATCGCGAAGCCCTCGACGAGGGTATCCTTCGGGGTCTCGGCGAAGGCAGCGGGCGCGGCCATCATCAGGATGGAAAGGGCGGCGCCGGCAGAAAGCGCACGGAAGCTGCGGTTCAATCTGGTCATCATCATAATTTTCGTCCCCTGTTCATTCTTGAATTCGGTCAAAGCACGTCAGCAGTCTCAGGCAGCCTCTTCTCCCCATGCCGAAGACAGAATTCGAAGCCAGTTTTCGCTGGCCATTTTCTTCAAATCCTCGCCACCATATCCAGCACGCTGAAGCGCATCAATCAGCTTCTGGTTGCCCGAGGCGTCGCCGATTTCATCCGGTATGGTTGCGCCGTCGAAGTCCGATCCGAGCGCCACGCAATCAATGCCGATACGCTCGACGAGGTAGTCGATATGGCGAACCATGTCGCTGAGCGGCGTGTCGCCGTCCGAGCGGGCGTCGTCGCGCAGCATGGCGGTCGCATAGTTGAGGCCGACGAGGCCGCGGCTTTCCTTGATCGCGTCCAGCTGCCTGTCTGTCAGGTTGCGGGCGACCGGTGTCAGCGCATGGACGTTCGAGTGGCTGGCGACGAGCGGCTGGTCCGTCGTCTTCGCCACATCCCAGAAGCCTTTTTCGGTAATGTGGGCGAGATCGATCATGATGCCCATGCGATTGCACTCGCGAACCAGTTCGAAGCCGGCGTCGGTCAGGCCGAGGCCGGTATCCGGCGACATCGGGAAAGCAAAAGGAACGCCGTGGCCGAAGATGTTGTGCCGGCTCCAGACGGGGCCGAGCGAGCGCAGGCCCGCCGCGTAGAAGACTTCCAGCGCGGCCAGATCTGAACCGATCGCCTCGCAGCCTTCCATATGCATGACAGCGGCGAAAACGCCGTCATCGACGGATTTGCGGATGTCCTTGACTGTGCGGCACAGACGCCAGGCGCCGGCGCGATCGAGGCGCAGGGCGATCGCGGCCATCTCATTGGCGATCCGTAGCGATGGCAATGGATCGAGAGGCGCTGCGAGCGGGGTGACGTAGTGGCCATCCTTGTCGGGATCGGCGAAGACCAGATCGCCCGACGGGATATAGATGGCGCAAAGGCCACCGGCCAGGCCGCCTGCCTTGGCACGCGGCGCGTCGATATGGCCGGTGTCCGTTCCGTTCGCAAACTCGGCAATGGGATCGCCGCCCTCCCGCTCATGCGTCCAGAGGCGGAGGAGAACGTCGTTGTGGCCGTCGAATACGAATTGCATGTCAGTTCCTGTAAGCCCAGCTCCCAGAGCCAGGGCGGGCGATGCGAAGCGCGCAGAATAGAAAAGCTGGCGGAATACGCCACCCCTTTTTTGAGATTATTTTGGAGCGACAACCCATGGTTAGGTGCAGCATTGCGGTCTCGATGGGGCATTCCAAAAACACCGATAATGATGCGTCGGCCGATGAAAATGACATGCTGCCTGACTATATGATGTCGCGGAAACGGTGGCTGGTCGTCGGCCCCGGTGGAGAGCGCAATGTCTATTTCAATCTATCGCCTGACAGTGCCTGTATTTCAGCGCGGCCTGACAACCTTGACCAACTATCTCGACAAGGCGGAGGCCTTCGCCAGCGAGAAGGGCATCGATCCCGTGGAGCTGGTCGCGACGCGGCTGGCGCCGGATATGCTGCCGTTTTCCGGCCAGTACCAGCGGGCCACCGATAGCGCCAAGCTTGCCATTGCACGGCTAACGGGTACGGACGCGCCGAAATTCGAGGACAACGAGACGACGATCGCCGAGCTCAGGGCGCGTGTCGCGAAAACGGAAGCCTATCTTGCGACCGTGTCACCGGATGCGCTCGATGGTGCTGAAACCCGCGAGGTCGTCATTTCTCCCGGCGGCAACAGAACGGTCTTTCGTGGCGATGACTACGTCTTGAGCTTCGCGCTGCCGAATTTCTATTTCCACATCTCGATGGCGCACGCGATCCTGCGAAACAAGGGCGCGCAGGTCGGCAAGCTCGATTATCTCGGGCGGTTCTCCTGACGATCAATAGGGCCGGTGTCGAACCGGCCCTTTCTCCGTCAGCTCTGTGTAGGCGAGCGTCTGGTCGAGGTGGCGGGCGCGCAGCGACAGCAGTTTTTCCGCGTAGGTCAGGCGTGTTGAAGCAAGTGCCGGGTCGGCCGCGATATTTCGTAGCTCCATCGGGTCGCTCCTGAGATCGAAGAGCAACGGCGCCAAGCCGGCGAAATGCACATATTTGAAATTCTCGTCCCTGACGACGGCGAGATTGCATTCGTTCGATCGCAGGCCGAAATGCCGCTCGGCATGCTGATGGGCGATGTCGCGAAAATCGAACTCCCAGAAGGCAGCATCCCGCCAGTTCGCGACGCCCTTCCCTTCGGTAAAGGGTAGCAGCGACTGCCCATCCAGGCCGTTTTCCGGCTCGACGTCCAGGCGCTCGCACAGTGTCGGAAAGATATCGGCGGCGCTGGTGAAGTGCTCGACCGTTCCGCCGCGATTACCCGATCGCGGATCGCGAATGACCAGCGGGATGTGATAGCTCTCGTCAAAGAAGCCGCCCTTGCCGAAGGTCCAGTGATCGCCGGCCATCTCCGCATGATCTGATGTGAAGACGATCACCGTGTTTTCCCAGGCGCCGGCATCCTTGAGCGCGGCCCAGATACGGCCGAGCTGCGCGTCCACCTCGGCGATCATTCCATAATAGATGGCGCGGATGGCTGCGATGTCCCCGGCGGTCCAGTCATCGACCGGGCCGGTCGCGCCGTGGATGAAGCTGCCCTTGTCGTTTCGCTGCATCGCGTAGGCGACATAGGGATGGGACGCCTGCTCGCTCTCCCGATCAGCCGCGCGTGAAAAGGCAGGCCCGTCCTCAGGCGAAAACATGTCATTGTAGGGCGCCGGCGCTGAAAAGGGCGGATGCGGGCGCAGGAAGGATATGTGCGCGAACCACGAACGATCCTGTTCGCCCAGCCAGCGAATGAACTCACCTGCCAGGAAGGCCGTCTGCGTCTCGTCTTTGGAATAGGCGGTTGGCGCGTTGGAGATTTCGCCGGGCCGGGCGCCCAAGGGGATGTGAATATCGCGGTTCGTCGCATTCTCATGGCCGCGCGATCGCAGCCAGGATAGCCATTGTCTCTCATGTTCCGGCAGCAGTTGCCTTACGGTAAAGCCGGGCAGCAGGCCTTCATAGGTGGTCAGATGCGGATCGTTGGCATCGATGCCGCGGGGGTCGGGCGCCGTATCCGTGTAGCCGAACAAGGTCGGCTCGTAGCCGGCACGGCGTGCAGCGAGCGCCAGATTGTCGAACCTGCCATCGAGGGGCGAGCCGTTGCGGCAAACCCGATGGTTCATCTGGTAGAGGCCGGTATAGAGCGTGGCGCGCGCCGGCGAACACGGCGCGGCACCAGCGTAATGACGGGCAAACAGCGTGCCTTCGGCCGCCAGCACATCGACATTCGGCGTCCTGACGCAGGCATGATTGCGTGCCGAGAGGCAATCACCGCGCCACTGGTCCGCGGTGATCAGCAGAATGTTCGGTTTGCCCGTCATCGATCTGGCCAATCAGTGATGGTTAGATTTCGAGTGCCAGTTCCAGGCCGAGCGGATGATCTGGGACAGATCATGCTGCGGCACCCAGCCAAGCACTTCGCGTGCCTTGTCGTTGTTGGCGACAAGCGTATGCGAATCGCCTTCGCGGCGGCCGACATATTCGACGGGGAATGGCTTGGCGGAGACGTCTTCGATCGCGCCGAGCAGTTCCTTGACAGTCGTGCCGGTGCCTGTGCCGAGATTGAGCGCAACCGATTCACCGCCACGCAGCAGATGCTCGACGGCGCGGACATGCGCGTCGGCAAGATCGAGCACGTGGATGTAGTCTCGCACGCAGGTGCCGTCGCGGGTCTCGTAATCGCTGCCGAACACCTTGAAGCCGTCGCGCCGGCCGAGTGCTGCGTCAATCGCGAGCGGGATCGCGTGGGTTTCCGGCTGATGCCACTCGCCGATACGGCCTTCGAAATCGGCGCCGGCGGCATTGAAGTAACGCAGCACGACCGAGCGGAAGCCGGTGTACTTGTCGTAATCGGCAAGCGCCTGCTCGACGATGTATTTCGTCTGGCCATAGGGGTTGATCGGCACCTGGCGGTGGGTTTCATCCAGCGGCACACTTTGCGGCAGACCGTAGGTCGCGCAGGTGGAGGAGAAAACGAAGGCCTTGATGCCGGCCGCCTGGGCCGCTGCCAGCAAGGTCAGCGTGCCGATGACGTTGTTTTCGTAGAAGGCAACCGGGTCCTTTACGGATTCACCGACCTCGATCAGGGCCGCGAAATGCAGGATGGCTGCGGGCTTGTGCTTGGCCAGAACCTCGTCGAGGCGCGCACGATCCCTAATATCGCCTTCTTCGGCCGGGCCCCATTTGACGAACTCGCGGTGCCCGTTCGAGAAGTTGTCGTAAACGACGGGCTTGAAACCCTTGTTGGCGAGATCGAGACATGTGTGGGAGCCGATATAGCCTGCACCACCAACGACCAGAACTGTTTCACCTGCCATGCACCACCTTCTGTGATTTGGAATCGGACAGCACCAGAGTTAGGCCAACGACATGGCGATAAAAAGAACGAAGTGGGTTGTATGCCGTTTTCGCCGCATCTTCTGGCCAACGCGATTAGCGAATTTCGTTAGCCGAGATCGAAGACCGGTCGAATGAGGATTTTTCGCCTGCGATGCATGGTCAACACATGCCTAGTCGACAATATCACTGGAATTACTGGTAGTGATGGAAAATCTTGCTACCTATGATACTGCCTTATTTTAGCTTTCGTGCATGGTCTATGCTTTGTGTCTTGTTATGTCTGTTACACTAGACTTCAAAGATATCTGGAAAAACATCGCGCATGGATGCAGCTATTCGCAAGTTTATCTTTCATGATCTTCAAACGATCGCGGGTTACATCGATCCTCCGGATGCGCTGGTGTTTCTGGCGATCCTCCAGCATCAGGCTCTGGCCGGTTTTGAAGGGGCGATCGCCGAGATCGGCGTCTATTACGGGCGATCCTATTTCCTCTTTCGGCGCATTTGCGGTGACGAGCAACGAATCGTCGCCATCGATCTTTTCGATCTCGACAGTGCGACGAAGGGCAGCGCGCAATATCTGCAATTTGTCGAAAACGGCCGCCGGCTTGGCCTTCCTGTGTTTGAAGAGCTGGTGATCAAGGGTGACAGCACGCTTCTGAAGCCCGCGGATATCTTCGCGAAGGTGGGGCCGGTCCGGTTCTTCAGCATCGATGGCGGGCACATGCTGCATCACGTGATGTCCGACACGCATCTGGCGGCGGACACGCTGACCGATCATGGCATCATCGCCTTCGACGACACATTCAACCCTACTTGGCCGGAGGTGACGGTTGGCGTCGCCGATTTCCTGCGTGAGCAGCAAGGCGAGTTCGCGGTCTTCTGCATCACCAAATACAAGACCTATGTCTGCCGCCGGGCATTTCACGCTGAATATTCCAGGGCGATCGCCGCCTCTCCCGATCTTGCCGCTTTCGAACATGTCGAGACCGAGTTTCTCGGCTCCAAGGCGGCGCGGCTTGAAAATCCGATGCGCCGGCGTCTCGTGCACCAGCTTCTGGTGCGCAGCGGCATGAGCGTGTTTTCAGAACGGGCCTATCGATAGCCGGCTTTGCTGTGAGCGGGCGATAGAAAGAAAAATGCCTCGCCGAAGCGAGGCTAGTCCAAGGTCGCTTCGGGGAAAACAGAAGCGACGCGGCTGTTTTATTGCTGCGCTTATTTTCCGCAAGCGCAGTTTCGCGAATTTCGGTACGCCCGGCGAAATGGTCGGAGCGACTATCAGGACCGGTTGCCACCGCTCTTCAAGCCCGCGACAAGCCGGCGACCGCGACGAAGGGCGGTGAACGCGGCGCCGATCGCGATCAGCCATAGCGCGGCAAGCAAGATTTCATTGGTGCCACCCCAGAGCGGCTGAAACACCGATAGAATAGCGGCGCCCGTTATCGTTGCCATGCGATGCTGCTTGGCCATGGGGCCGGAGAAATCGCTCGGCTGGCCGGTGGCGCGGCCAAGCTCGCGGACATAGGCGGTGAGCACCGCAAACGCCGCCGCCGCCCAGCCGAGCCCCGGCGCCCCGATGCCCGCCCCTGCCCCGACGAGGATCAGGATGTCGGCAACCCGGTCCGGGAATTCATTCCA